>NZ_JJML01000016.1 GCF_000775285.1 Neosynechococcus sphagnicola sy1
CCCGTTGCCAGTGTCAATGCTGAGTTAGAACAGCGAGAAATATTGCCATTTTCGGTTCTAAAATCAACCTTAATGCGAGGATCTTGTTCACCGTAATCCTTGAGGATCTGATGAATATGAGGTACGGTTGAAGCATCATCCGCAATACAGAGTTCCCAGCAAGGATAAACTTGAGCTAAGACGGAATTGATCGCGGCTCTGAGATAATTCTCTGGGGTATTATAGACGGGCATCAGAATGCTAATGATGGGCGATCGCAGCGCTGGCAACGTTGATCGCATTCGCTCTAAATCTGTCAACCGAGGATAATTCCGAATCAACCAGGAATAATAGAGAAAATCTTGACTTAGGGGAATTTCAGGAAGGTAGTAATGGAGACAGGTGTAAGCCTGGGAAGGGGCGATCGCCGGTACAGACTGCTGAGTTTTAAAAGCAGCAAATTTTTCCAGGACTTTCTTAAACCCATACTTCCAGCCTCGCTGCTTAAGGGTGGTCGATAAATAATTCAATCGTAGACTAACCTTGGGAAACCAGGAACGACTCAACATTAGCAGCCTATAGGCAAACAAACGGCAATGTTCCCAATTTTATCTGATTCCTTCCCAGAACACTACAATAGCTTCATGGGTGTCTATCAAGGATCTGAGGAGATTGTGTGGTCAAAGTTTTAGTCACAGGTGCAGCCGGTTTTATTGGATTTCATCTGAGTCAAAAGCTCCTGGCTCGCGGCAATGATGTAGTAGGTCTGGATAACCTGAATGACTACTATGATGTCTCCCTGAAGCAGGCTCGCCTAGAGCAACTAAAGCCACACCCCCAGTTCAGCTTCCATTTCCTAGACTTAGGCGATCGCAGTGGCATGATGCAACTATTTGCCACCCAATCTTTTGACATTGTCATCAATCTAGCAGCGCAAGCCGGGGTACGGTATTCCCTGGAAAATCCCCATGCCTACATTGATAGCAACCTGATTGGCTTTACCAACATTCTAGAAGGCTGCCGTCACCATAGGATTCAGCACCTCGTCTTCGCCTCCTCCAGTTCAGTCTACGGTGCCAATACCAAGACACCCTTTTCGGTGCATGACAATGTTGATCATCCCCTCAGCCTCTATGCTGCCACGAAGAAGGCGAATGAGTTAATGGCTCACACTTACAGCCATCTCTATCGTCTGCCCACCACTGGGCTGCGCTTCTTTACGGTTTATGGCCCTTGGGGGCGTCCAGATATGGCATTGTTTCTGTTCACCAAGGCAATTCTGGCAGGTCAGCCCATTGATGTCTTTAACTTCGGCCAGATGCAACGAGATTTCACCTATATTGATGACATTGTTGAAGGCATTCTAAGGGTTGCTGACCAGATTCCTACCCCCAACCCCAGTTGGACTGGTACCCAACCGGACCCTGGTACCAGCAATGCCCCCTATCGACTCTATAACATCGGCAATCATCAGCCCGTCGAACTTATGCACTTTATTACAGTGCTAGAAGCCGCCCTGGGAATCAAGGCTGAGAAAAATCTGCTACCGATGCAGCTAGGGGATGTCCCTGCAACCTACGCCGAGGTGGATGACTTAATCCGAGATGTGGGCTTCTGTCCCAACACGCCCATTGAAGTAGGGATTCAGCGATTTGTCTCCTGGTACCGCTCCTATTACAAGGTCTAAACAGGTGAAAAACGCTGTATAGTGATAGAGCTAAATTGGCTCCAGATCAACAGTTGGGTGTCGATGAGAGTCGGTTTGTGTCCCCCTCTCTCCCTAGCATCAGGACGCCAAGCCCTACAGCACAAAATTTTGTGCGGGCAATTCTTGAGTAACCCCACGTGCGATGATGGATGACTTTCTGCCCATTGCTTATTTTCAAAATCAGTTTGTCCCGTTCCCAGAAGCCAAGCTTTCCATTGCTACCCATGCGTTGCACTACGGAACGGGAGCATTCGGGGGGCTCCGGGGGATTCTCGATCCCCAGAATTCTAATCAGGTGCTGTTATTTCGCCTCGAGCGCCACTGTCAACGGCTGAGCCAAAGTGCTCGGTATCTGTACTATGACCTGCCAGCCGAGAAAATTCAAAAGGTGATTATTGAATTTGTTCAACGCAATCGGCCGCAAACGTCATTTTATATTCGCCCCTTTGTCTACACCTCTGATTTGGGAATTGCCCCGCGACTCCATAACATTGAAACAGATTTCTTTGTGTATGGGATGATGTTTGGCGATTATTTATCCCCCGATGGGGTCAGTTGTCGGATTAGCTCTTGGTACCGCCAGGAGGATCGGAGTTTCCCCCTGCGCGGCAAAATTAGTGGGGCTTATATCACCTCGGCACTGGCTAAAACAGAAGCGGTGAAGTCAGGGTTTGATGAAGCAATTCTCATGAATACCCAGGGAAAGGTGTGTGAAGCCTCGGGAATGAATATTTTCATTGTCAGAAATGGGCAACTGATTACCCCCGGCTTTGATCAGGATATTTTAGAAGGCATTACCCGCGATAGCGTCATCACCTTGGCGCGGGATCTGGGGATTCCCCTTGTGGAACGGGCGGTGGATCGCTCAGAGTTGCTGATTGCCGACGAAGCCTTTTTGTGTGGCACCGCTGCTAAGGTGGTGCCGATTCAACGGGTTGAAAGCTATGAATTGCCCCAACAGCGACCCCTGACGGAACTGTTAAGGTCAAAACTCGCGGCGATCACGGAAAATCGGGAACCTGCTTATCAAAGCTGGGTAAATGTGGTGCCCTTAAGCTGAGGGTCGCTGCCATTCCCTCCACAGATGTTGTTTAAGGAGAGACCCGCCAGTGCTGGAGCACCTGGATCATGTCAGCTAACTCACGACCTAGGGATTGCAGCGTATAAATGCAAGCGAGTAGGATCAGCATCTCTTCCGCCTGAAACTCTCGATTCATGCCTGAGGCTCGAAACTCCTGATAGGCTTGATTTAACCGAGTGATTTCTGGATCCAGAGATCGCGGTTGACCGCTCTGTTGAGGATGTTCCAGCGTGAGAACAATCTCTGAAAAAGCCTGTAGCTGTACCTCCTGACACTGGTGTAATTGGGGAACTAACTGACTCGGAACTCTCATGGTTGGATCATGGGTGGTCATAATCTCGCTGAAGGCAAATAAGTGAGTTTGCACCCGCTCTAATAATTGGGTTAGACGCAATAACTGTTCATCCCTGGCTTCTTCACCCGGGGGTTTTGAGAATATCCTCGATCAGCTCCTGATTGCTCCGCTGCGCCTGGTGGATCGTCGTTCTCAACGCTGCCAAATCTGTGGCCGACGGCTGTTGTTGGAGGTATTGCTCCATCAGCGTCGCCAAAAAATGACGACTGAGACATAGGTGCTCAGCCAGTCCTTTTCTCAAGAGATCGCGATTGGGGTAAGGCCACACCAAAAGATTCACCCCTAAAGCCACCACAACCCCGAGGCTGATTAACAGACAACGGTTCAATGCCACGGCCCAAGTATGGGACTGGGCCACCACAACCATTGCCAGGGTATAGGTCGAGAGTTTTTGCGAGTAGGCGGGGAGTTGCAGCCAGACAGAAAGGAGGGCAGCCGCAGTCATCCCGATAGCCAGGGTCGAGGGGTTCTTCGTCGCTGACCCCAGCAGGGTGGAGAGAATCCCGCCTAAAAGCGCCCCAAAAATGGTGCCAATAATCCGATTTCGGCCAATTTCTAAGGAATTTCCCACGTAGGAACTATTGACAATTCCGACAGTAATCACGGCCCAAACGGGTTCTTCAAAGCGGCAGAGTTGGGCCAACCAAAAGGCTAAGATGGCCGAGAGTCCTAGTTTGATTGCAGATTGCACCTGGGTAAGAGACACCTGAGGCTGAACCCGTTGATACCAACGAGTCATCCAGGTCGCAGGGGAAGGGAAGCGCATCTTAAAACTACGCCATCTGATCGTCTAAGTCTCCGGCGGCTTGGGGGAGGGCGATACCCAATCGCTCGTGTAATGCGGTGATCACCTCATGGGCGGAGCTGGGATCAAGAATTCTCAGATCTTCCTGGG
Source organism: Neosynechococcus sphagnicola sy1 (assembly GCF_000775285.1). Lineage (NCBI taxonomy): Bacteria > Bacillati > Cyanobacteriota > Cyanophyceae > Neosynechococcales > Neosynechococcaceae > Neosynechococcus > Neosynechococcus sphagnicola. Next base: position 4,019 of record NZ_JJML01000016.1, read on the forward strand.
TGTAATTCAGCAGGTCGGCAATGGTGTGAATTTGAGATCGCTTGAGAAAACCGTGGGCTTGCATCGATAGTTCCAAGGCTTCAATGGCGGTTGTTTGCAGCAATGGGTGTACAGGGTTGTTCATAGGGGGGCGCTAGGCAGCAAGGATAAGGGTGGGACTGACCGAAGATTTTCTCGCGTATCCTATCGATAATCTCTAATCTGCATTCCCCTTGGCTCGATGGAGCGATCGCAAAAGCAAAGTTGTAGTGAGTTTACTTTAGCGTAAGATAGAAGTAGCTTTTGGTAGGCAATCAACAAAATATACCGCCCCTAGATGCCCTAGGATGATTGATTCAGTACCCAGGATTACCATCTTCGATGGCAGGATAGCTGACACTCAGTTCGGTGGCGTGGGGGTCGTTGCAACTTGGCGATCTGCTGCTAAATTTTCTTATATATTGAGCTATGCAAATTGAAGTTGCCTCTGTCAAACCGATTCGCTCCTTAGAAGATGCACTGGATCGGTGTCAGGGCTTGGGGATGCGCCTGAGTCGGCAACGGCGGTTTATTTTGGAACTGCTGTGGCAAGCCAAGGAGCACCTGTCAGCTCGGGAGATCTATGACCGCTTGAACCAACAGGGAAAGGCGATTGGACATACCTCGGTCTATCAAAATTTAGAAGCCCTCTCAGAGCATGGGATCATTGAATGTCTGGAGCGTTCCGATGGTCGGCTCTACGGCAATATCAGTGATATTCACAGCCATGTGAATTGTTTAGATACCCAGCAGATTTTAGATGTGCATATTGAACTCCCGCCGGCACTCCTAGCGCAAATTGAACAAACAACCGGGGTACGAGTTACGGAATATCGCATTGATTTCTACGGCTATCGATTGCCCCCAACCCTCAGTTCCAGTGACCTGTAACATTACTGAAGTGAGACGGCTGCTATACAATCCCCGTTGCTTTCGGTAGGCTAGTGGCACGAATCCCCGCGGCGATCGCTGGCTGGTTCGGGTTGGATCAATCCTAGATGGGGACTTGCTTGGGTGCATGGAGCAGGAGACAGCGGTTCCGGCAGCAAATCACCGCTTCAAGTTAGCGCTGGTTGATGACGACCCAAGTTTTTCGCTTGGGTTTTGGGATGTGGGTCGAAGGCTTATCTCAGTGGCAGATGGTGGTGGCATGTGAGCTAGCAACTGCCTCTATCACCACGGTGATGCAGCCGTCTGATGCGGTATCTGCAACTGGGTTGGCGCTTGACTTAGTGATTCTAGATTTGGCAACTCCCGAGGGTCAAAGAGCGGCCATCGATCATCGTTTCCCCTCCGCCTCTCCGGGATTAACACTGCTCACCCAGTTAAAAACCCAGTATCCCCAACTCCCCGTGCTCTTGTTGACCACGGTGCAGGAGTCATCCCTGTTGTTGTCAGCCTTGGCAGCTGGAGCCAATGGGTATTGCCCAAAGGGAATCCCCAACTCGGAACTGCTAGCAGCCATGGAACACCTAGTGACGGGCAAGGCTGTCTGGCCTGCGGATCTCTGGACAGAGGCTCCAGGAACCCTCGCTGCTACCCAGAAATCGGCTGGTTCCAGACGGTTAGGGCCTGGAGCTAGGCTACGGCAAAATCTGCGACAGGCGGGAATTCAGCGCATCGACACCACCTTGGCGGCCTTATCGGTGTACTTGCAAAACCCCAGCCTTTCTGCCGTTGATGGGTGGATCATGACCGGGCGGCAGCGCGAACTGCGGGCAGCGCGATGGCTGGTGAATCATCTGCTGGCGACATCCAACCCCTCGGCGGAGTTGGCAATCTCCCCCCGGCATGCCGCTAGATTCGCCCCTGTTTCGACCCAACGGCAATTGGATAGCCCACCAGCGGTATCCCCAGCCTCCAGCCTCAGTGAGAGCGTCCTCAGATCGCAGCTATTCGAGGCGGTGGTAGAGCAACTGCAAGGGGGGTTAAGGAATCTCACGGAGCGTCCCCTCGAAATTGACATTCTCCGGGAGGACAAGAAGCAAGAGCTACTCTACATCACCCTGCGCCAGTTGGAAACCCTGCTCGATGAGTTGCGGTTTTCCCAGGTGCTTCCCCTGCAACTGCGGGAGAAAATTCCGCTGGTCTTGCAAGATTTGTGGCAGGGAACCACAATGGATTTCTTTGGCAAGTACTCAACCCTACTCCTAGGAGCAGAGCCAGTGGCGGTGATTCCGGTACTCTTGGGAGATGCTCCGCTGGTTCAAGCGGCCATTCTCAATAAGATTCCCCTGGTTGAACCGCTCCTAGCTTACCTATTGTTTCAAACAGGACTAACCATTGACAACGAGATCTCCCCTGTGGGATCGGAAAAGGCCAGGGAACGGGCAACACTCTTACTGCAAAATCTCTTGCTACAGGTTGCCAATGCCGTCGTCCACCCCCTGTTGAATCACTTTGCGGATGTGGAGTCCATGAAACAGGGCTTCTACGATCGCCGCTTAATTTCGACCCGTGAAATCGCCCGATTTAGAAATAATCTCTCTTGGAAGTATCGCCTGGGCAGCTACATTGGTGAACCCAAGGCAATTTTTGAGAGCCGCTTTGAGTTACTGGTGCTGGATCAGGGCATTCACTGCCGCTCTATCTATGCCCCCCGCACCCAAGAACTGACCCAACTGGCTGGGTTACCCATGGTGGTGACCCTGATTCTGGAGGCTCGGGATGCCATCGCCCCGCGGTTGCGATCGGCCCTGTCTTTTTTGGGATCGGGGGTTGTCTATGTGCTCACAGAGGTGGTAGGTCGGGGCATTGGCTTGATCGGTCGGGGCATTGTTCAGGGCATTGGCAGTGCTTGGCAAGAGAACCGCTACAGTCGCGATCGCCAGAAGTAACCTCCCCAGCTGCTCCCCGATCAACCCTGCTGCCGATCCAGAAACAGCAGTTGCTGATACAGCATTTCCAGCTTCGGAACAGACACCCCGGTTACTTGGGCAACTCTCAGAGGGTTGCCAAACAGGGCTTCTATTTCCATCGGGCGACCCTGGTCATAATCAATCTTCATACTGGTGAGATAGGGTTTCATCTGGGTGGTCGCCTTGAGCATCCCTTGAATATACGCCTCGGGAATCTCCCGGCCTTGACGAGCTGCGATCGCCACCACTTCCTGCATCAGATCGGTGGCCAACTGGTGCGTATGGGAATCAGTGATCAGGGCATCAACCTTGGCATCTAAAACCACCGAGAGGCCATTGAAGGGAATGTTCCAAACGAGCTTGCGCCAGCGAGCCAGTAAGAGATCCGTTGCCAGTTCCACGTCAATCCCTGCCTGGGTGAAGTCCTGCGCCACTCGCTGCATCCGAGCCGTAATTCCTAGGGATGGGTAACCGGGGGCATAGTCCCCCAGGATGATGGCACCGTAATCCAGATGGCGAATATGACCGGGGCCAACTTTATTGGAGCAAATAAAACAGAGACCGCTCATCACCCGCTGATCCCCCACAATGGTTGCTACGGCCTTCTCTACGTCCAGACCATTCTGGAGCAGCAGCACCACGCCTGTCTCTTGCAACACTGGTGGCAACAGTTGGGGTAGCAAATGGTTCTGGGTGCTTTTCAGGGCAACGACGACCACATCACAGGGGGGCATTTCCCCCACATCGGCGTAGGCGTTGACTTGGGGCAACGTAAAGTTTCCCGCCGGAGATTCAATCACCAACCCCTGCCGTTTGACATGGGCATAATCGCTGTGGAGCAAGAAGTGAACAGTGTTGCCTGCCTGTTGCAGCCGGGCGCCATAGAAGCCACCCAGGGCACCCGTTCCGAGAATTGCATAGGTTGTCAATGCTTGCTCCTCTTCACTACTGGCTCGTATTCTAGGACTGATGCAAAATATACTGCTTCAGGGCTTGTCCAATCTACCAAGATCTATGGAAAGTGCTGAAACCGGGTTGCCCAATACCCAGTAGGCAGTGAAGCAGAGCTGCCAAGGGAAACCGCAACGTACCAGACTCCTCTATTCAGCAGTTGCATTGGGAAGCTTGCACTGTCCTTAACCCATTCGGATCGGGAGATTTTCACCTTATCCGCTATTTTAGAGAGGAAGTCTCTGGGAAACAAAGACCAAGGGTGTGGCCGCAGCCAAAAAAAAGGCTGGCAATCATCGCCAGCCTGCGCGCAAGTTATCTAATGCATGGCTACAAAGGCTGGCATCCAGTGTCCGCAAATCAGGGGAGTTCCCAAACTGTCCAGCAGGGGATCTCTTGGAACAGAGAGCCAATCTTCAGTGGCATTGCTGCCTCTGACACCCCCCTGGTTAAAAGGCTTCCCCCAGTATTGTCCTCAATCTGGAATTGCAGCGACAGTAACCGATAAATTTCGGGGTACGGGGCAGGAAGATCCAGAGCCAGATAGTGAAGAATTGAACTAGAACGTTACGCCCTCGTGAGTCTATGAAGTTATTAATAGCGGTATTTTTCCTGATGGTTGGTCTTTCCCAGCCTGCCTTTGCCAATGGGCTAAGCCTTCTCTATGCCCAGCAACCGATCCCAAAACCCGATCCAGCGGCTGAGTTGGGTTCCCCCACCGTTAATCCCAGCGAACAGCAGCAGCTAGAATCAGCCGGCAATCAGTTAACGGAAGCTCAGAGAATTCACTATGAATCCAGCGAAATGAATTTGTCCATTCATCCCCACCCTGGGTTCGTTGATGTCAGCAACTACGCTGGTGTTCCCTGGGCAGGAGATCTGGGGTATGACTGTGATCCCGGCCTCGACTGCACCCTGGGGCCCACCACCAGTCTTGATGTCTCTTTGTAGTCTGGGGGCAGCAAGGGCTGCTCTCGACCCCAAGGATGCTAGCCTGACTCTGATTGACTGTACTATCTGGGAGCATCTCAGTGTCTTTTAAGCCCTATATTTGGCTAATTTCCCTGATCACGGCTGGGTTAATGCTCCTGGCTGTGGGGTTCTCCCAGGCTGCGGCTCCACCCCATTCGCTGTTTCAGACATCAACCCTCAGTGCCTTGCTGGCAGGGGTCTACGATGGCGATCTGAACCTAGGGACGCTGCGGCGACAGGGGAATTTTGGCTTGGGCACCGTCAATGGGTTGGATGGGGAAATGGTGGCGCTGGAGGGACAATTCTACCGAGTGGATCACCAGGGGGAGGTCTCGCTCCTGACCGATGAGAGGTTAACTCCCTTTGCCGTGGTTACCCAGTTTCAACCGCAGCGATCGCTGAAATTGCCAACCCTCTTGGATTTCCCGCAACTCCAGCAATTTTTAGATCAGCAGTTGCCCAGTGGCAATTTGCCCTATGCGATCCGGGTTCAGGGCACCTTCCAAACCTTAAAATTTCGCAGTGTTCCCCGACAACATCCTCCCTATCGTCCCCTGGCTGAGGTGCTGCCCCAGCAGTCGATCTTTGAACGCGCCAATATCCAGGGAACATTAGTGGGGTTTCGTACCCCCGCCTATCTGCAAGGGATAAATGTCAATGGCTATCACTTTCATTTCATCAGTGGCGATCTCCAAATCGGGGGTCACGTCCTCGCAGGCCAATTTCAGCCCCACCAGGTAAAAATTGCCATCGATACCTTGGCGCAGATCCAGATTCACCTCCCCGATACTGCTGCTTTTCGGAAGGTGAATTTATCGGGAAGCGACTCTAGCTCCCTCAAAGGTCTGGATTGGTAGGTTGTTGTGAGGACAGGCAGGGTGAATATGCCCTATTTCGGGGTTGATGGCCGTTGGATCACAACTTCTTGCAGTCGCCGCCGATCTTGGGGATGAATGGCCACCAGACGAATATAGTGCTCCGGATATTGATCTAAACAAGATTCCAGCAGTGCCATCGCCTCAGCTCCCTTGCCCTCAACTGTGCCATAACAATTCCAGGAATTCGTGCGGAAGCGACGTTCATCCACATATTCAATGCCCAATCGTTGTCCCTGAGCCAGGATTTGATTCACCTGGGTCACCATTTCAGGAGCCAAGCGAGTGCTAGAAGGCTGACCAGGGTAACTCTGGCTGGCGATTTCAGGCTGACGCTCCCTTGTGTCTGGATGGTAGGCGCGAAAGAAGGGAGTCGTGGGCAAGCTGGGGGGCTCTGCCGTATCCCCCAGCTTGCGGTTGAAGTAAAGGGACTTGTTATAGGCTGCCGCCAACCCCATCTCTTGGACTCGCTGCTGCTCTTGCACCAATTGCTGCCCGATTTCGATCAGATGGGGCAGGCTAAAGTCCGGTGGTTGAAATTCGGGGGGGGTCTTCCTGACTGTTGACAACCCGCAGGGAGATGCGATCAAGTCCTACCGTTTGAATCAGATGGTAAATCTGCTCATCGTACAGGCGCGATCGCAGGGCACCATAGAAGTCAATGGCCTGATCGGGGAAGGTATCCACTAAGGTTTCAATCTGAGTAGGTGCAACCCCATCCGCCTGAAAAATACTGCTGACAACCCCAATGCGATCGGCTCGGTTCGGTTCCCAGAAAAACTTTTCCATCCGTCCATCCCGAATCAGGGGGGCGTAGAGCGTCGAAAAATCATTACCCGTCACCACAATCGGGACGCGCTGGATTGGTTCTAGCTCATAGCTCCCAGGAAGTTGCACATTCGTGGGATTGTCGGCAATGTTCATCAAGGTGCCGTTGACCAACTGGGTATTGACGGTGTACTGGGTGTACTGATCTACTCGACCGGCTCCGGCATCAATGTCATTGATCATGAGTACCGCCATGCGACCCCGCACCTTCACCAATTCTGCGGCTTCGCGGTAACGCAGGCGAATCAGGCGCGCGGGATCTCCCGCATCGGGGCTTTCTAGTTCCCCAGCAGACATGTGGACGACATTCACCCCCATGCGCTCAAAGACCAGATCGCACTGAAAGGATTTGCCTTCCCCCTTACGCCCATGGATGCCCAGGATCAGGGGCACCTTCACTAGGGGCAAATTTAGATAGTTCTTGGTGATGTGAACGGACAGTTTAGCGAGAAAACGGGGAGAGATGAAATAGCTCATGGCGATCGCAGGTTGCAGATAGTTCACACGTTATACCGATCTACCGATACCCTCCAGGGAACTGAGCGGTTTCTGGGGTGGGGAGTAGCAGCGGTTGCTTCGGTATTTTCCAGGAAGTTGGGATGGCTGACTCGACTCCTAGAAGCAGGCAGGCAGGGAGATGCCCTCACCTGAGCCAGGGCTACCCGGCAAGGATATCCCCATTGCCTCCCTGGCATCCTTGAAACTGACGCCGTCTATAGCGCCAGGTCGACAAGGAATTTCTTTTAAACACTATTAGTAGATCCTAACAGCCCTCGAGATTGAAGTTTCACCTCCATCTTGATGCAATTAGCTGGATGGATGCAGGAGCGCCGGTTATAGGATCATGGCGGATATTGCAGTAATAATGAGCACTTCCGGGTTTGAGATTTTTCCAGGGTGGGGACTGAGCCTTAGACATCGAAAGTTTATAAAAGTCACTTGAATATCAAGATTGAATTAATTTATCTCTTGATAACTGGAAAATACAACATAAAAACAACCTACTTTTTCCCCAAACACCTCAACCATGAAGTAGGGATAAAGACAGTTTGAAGTAGCAACTAAGTCTGTGATGTTTTGTCAGTCTAAAGTTCAGTTGTTTAGCGGATTCAAACCCAAGAACTTCGATGGTACTTTAGGTTTATAGATAAAGAATTTCCTTGACTGCAAGTTCCCATGATTCAGCGTGACGCGATCCACCATCAAGCAAGATCCTCAGAGAATCAAGCTCGATCCCACAGTTTGTGACTCTCTCGGCCAACAGCTGGCAAATTATCCGTCGGTTTCTTCAGTATCCTTTACTCTCCCAACAACTTGATGATTGCTATTGAGTTTTGAACCCATCAGCTTTATTCGTTCAGTACAATCGAGGCGTTTTTTGCTATGAGTCGTGATTCGCAAACCATTCCATTCTCCAATTCTGAAGTCAGCATCTTTGATTGTGAAGTTCATTTAAAGTTTCGATTAATTGAAGATAAAGAACTGCTGCACGATCGCGATCGACTCCTAGAAATGTTATTAGATGCCTTCGCTTGTGGGGAGGATGATTATTTAGAGCCGCTGCAAATTGAGGTGAATGCTCAGGAAATTCCCGAGACGGTAGCGTCTCCCCAAATGCGCCGTCAACTGATTCGCCTCCGCAACTCAGCTGCCTAGGGTGGTCTGTCAAGATGCTTTTTAGGGGGTGAAACCCATCAAAATACAACCCCCTTTAAAACTGTTTGGCCATCCACTAAAGTTGATAGACTCCTAGCTTAGGCAAGGGGTAAACAGAAGCGAAAGGTGCTGCCCACATGGAGTTGGCTCTCGGCTTCGATTTTACCCCCCCTGCAATTCCACTAAGCGCAGAGTAATCGCCAGCCCGATGCCTGTGCCGCCGGATTGGCGCGATCGCGCTTGATCGGCCCGCCAAAAGCGCTCAAACACGTGGGGCAGATCCGTCGCCGCAATCCCTACCCCAGTATCGATTACCGCAATCCAAAGATAGGCATCCGTTGTCCAAGCCCTTACCGTAATCGACCCTTGAGGGGTATAGCGCAGGGCATTTCCCAGCAAATTCACTAAGATTTGCTCTACCCGATCAAGATCGGCCAGTACCAAGGGTAATTTAGGGGGTAAATCAAGTTTTAACTGGGGCCCCTCTTCCAGTACCTGATCACTGAATCGCTGCACCAGAGAGGTGAGTAAGGGGGTTAATTGCACCGGTTGCAAATCGACGGCTAAGTAACCGGCTTCGGCCTTAGACAGTTCTTGCAAGTCATGCACTAGTCGCTGTAACCGACTGGTTTCTCGGGCGAGTTGGACGTAAATTTCCGGTGCAGGTTCAATTCTGCCATCCGCCAGCTCTTCCAAATACCCCCGCAGCACCGTTAGGGGGGTTCGGAGTTCGTGGGTGAGATCGCTCACCAGTTCTCGCCGTCGCTGCTCTACCCCTTCAAGGCTGGCGGCCATGTGATTGAAACTACTGCTAAGTTGGCTAAATTCTAGAACCTGACTTTCGGGCATGCGTTCCCCTAAGTGACCTTTGGCAAATCGATGGGTGATTTTCTCCATCTGGCGCAAGGGCTGGACAATCTGGCGCGTCATCCAGTACCCAACGCCCCCCGCCGCAATGCCGCCAATGGCAAGAGACCAAAACACCCCAAATCGCCAGGCGGCATCAAAGTCTGCAATCAGTTCTGCCAGGCTATAGTGCTGGAGAAATTGTCCCGAGGCATCATATTTTTGATCCACTTGGTGAATCAGATTGAACTTGACGAACTCTTCACCGGAGAGAACCAGACTACCCGATACCAACAACCCCACCAACAGGTGTGAAAGAAACAGGCGCCGTCTCAGATTGAATTTAACCACGATGCCAGGTTGAGAGGGAATGTTAGCCACGTAGCATCAGGGCAACGATCCATCTTTTGCACCTAAACAGCGGCATCTTCAAATTTATAGCCCACTCCCGTCACCGTTTTGATAAAGATTGGGTTAGCGGAATCGGCTTCTACTTTCTTGCGCAGGCGAGCTACATGGGTATCTACCACCCGCTCATCCCCAAAAAAGTCGCTCCCCCACAGCTTATCGATTAACTGGCTGCGATTCCACACCCGCCCTGGATAGCTGACAAAGGTCGTCAGTAGATTAAATTCCAAGGTGGTCAGATCCAAGGGTTCCCCAGGGCCGGGGGATAAATGCCGACAGGCAGTGCGCTGATCAAGGTCAATGGTAAAGTGCTGGGTCTGATAGGTTTGGCTTTTCCCCACCTGTCGCAGACTCCGCCGCAGCAGCGATCTCACCCTGGCAACCAACTCCCTAGGGCTAAAGGGTTTAACCATATAGTCATCGGCCCCGGTGGACAGCCCCACTACCCGATCTATTTCCTCGCCCTTGGCGGTCAACATCAATATATAGGGATCCTTAGCACTGGGATGTTTGCGGACCCGGGTACACACCTCTAGGCCGTGTAAACCGGGCAACATCAAATCCAGAATCATCAAATCCGGTGGCTGTTGTTTGTAGATTTCTAAGGCCATCAGCCCGTCGTAGCAGACGCGGCAATTGAACCCTTCCTGTTCTAGGAGATGGTGAATCAGTTTGGAAATTTCCCGGTCTTCCTCAACAATTAAAATATCCATGCTCTCCCTCCCGGCGATGGCTGGGTCTACTCAACTGCTAGTGTGCTAGCACCCAGGTGTCCTTACTACCCCCCCCCGTGGGAGGAATTAACCACCAGAGACCCCCGCTTTAAGGCGACACGGGTCAATCCGCCGGGATGGACATATATCTCCTGGCCGTAGAGAATATAGGGTCGCAAGTCCACATGGCACCCCTCGAAGTCATTGTCGAGGATCGTCGGCACCCGCGACAGGCAGAGGGTGGGCTGGGCAATGTAGTTCCGGGGGTTGGCCTGGATGCGTTGAGCAAACTCTTGCCGCTGGGCGTCGGTGGCATGGGGGCCCACCAACATCCCGTAGCCTCCAGACTCGTTGGCAGCTTTGACGACGAGCTGGTCAAGATTCGCCAGGACGTGAGCGAGTTGTTGCGGTTCCCAACAGAGGTAGGTGGGGACATTGGGAATAATCGGCTCCTCTCCCAGGTAGTAATGGATAATTTGGGGAGCGTAGGCATAGAGCACCTTATCATCGGCAACTCCCGTGCCTAAAGCATTGGCGATCGCCACCCGTCCTGATCGGTACACTTCGGTTAATCCCGGTACGCCCAGCATTGAGTCCGGTCGAAATACCAGGGGATCGATGAAGTCATCATCAATCCGGCGGTAAATCACATCGACTCGCTTTAACCCTTTGGTGGTTCGCATCTGTAGGTAACCATCGGTAATCACCAGATCCCGACCCTCTACCAGTTCCACCCCCATCTGTTGTGCCAGAAACGAATGCTCGAAATAGGCAGAGTTATAAATACCAGGGGTCAGCAATACGACGGTTGGATCACTGACATGGCTGGGTACAAGGTGCAGCAGGGTATCGAGCAGATGGCTGGGATAGTCATCCACGGGGAGAATATCCAGCCAGCCGAACAGCTTAGGAAAAGTACTTTTCATCACCCGGCGGTTCTCTAGCACGTAGGAGATCCCTGACGGACACCGGAGATTATCCTCTAGGACGTAAACCTGCCCATCGCGATCGCGCACCAGATCGGTTCCCGTAATATGGCACCAAATATCACCGGGGGGCTTCAGATCTAAACAGGGTTTCAGAAAGCCCTTTGCAGATTCGATCAGCTCCCTGGGAACCACCCGATCGAGGAGAATTTTCTGAGCACCATAGACATCGGCAATGAAGAGGTTGAGGGCATGAATCCGCTGCTTCAGGCCGCGCTCCAGGTAGCTCCACTCCGAGGCGGAGACAATGCGTGGAACAATATCAAAGGGCCAGATGCGCTCGGTTCCCTGGCTGTCGCCATAGACATTAAACGTCACTCCCAACTTGAAGAGGGCGGCTTGGGCAGCTTGCTGTCGCTGTTGCAGTTCTTCGGCGGAGAGGGCAGTCATGCGTTCGATTAGGAGTTGAGCCTCTGGGCGAGGCTGACCCTCTCTCACGAATAACTCGTCGTAGAAGTCTCCAGGCTGATAGGTGCTAATTTGCACGGCGATCGCTACACAACTGAATGATCAATCTTTCCTATCAGTTTAATCGTAGCTGCCAGTTTTGCAACGGCTTCCTCTGGTCATTGACCGCAGCTCAAACAATGGTCAGGTTCCCTAACTTCGTGGATACCGCCCGAGACCAAAAAACATCACTATTATCATTGCGCTGCGCCTGCTTGAGACTCTTTGCTTCCCACAGCATCCGCGCCAGAAAGTCGGTCACCATCCCGGCAATTCCATCCGCATCTTTCCCAGGGATGGAAAAGTCAAACTGACCCCGAAACACTAGCTGCAGTCGGCCGGGTTCTTCTCGGGTGCGATACCAGATCCAGAGTTGATGGGTAAACTCGGGTTCCACTCGGTAGGGCGAAAATCCCTCGCTAGGAATGTCCCGGAGGTGCTCGCATCTAAGTATGTGTCTTGCGGCGAGTTGGGAGCAGGGGAGAAAACCGCTGTACTCACGGATAATCCTTCCACTCGCTTCCACACGGGTGAATGGTTGATAGGCGTCAGTTGCAGGTTGTTGAGTTCGGACGACATTGTTAGGGTGCCGTTGGGGTTGGTTAATCACTGGTGACTATCTTGCCCCACTTACAAGAATTTCTTTCACCCTCATTGATAGCAAAAAAATAGCTGATTCTCTAGGGGAAATACACAGAAAAACTATCTTGACTATCGAAGGCAACCCGCTTGGCAGTCCAGGGAAGTTATGTACCTGGCCGCCCTTGCCTAGGAAATCTTTACTTTTTTAAGAGCTTATGAATGGTTTCCAAGAGTTCTTCCGGTTGATAGGGCTTTGTAATGTAAGCATCGCCCCCCTGCTTCAGCCCCCAATAACGATCAAATTCTTCACTTTTAGTCGTGAACATAATGACCGGAATATCCTTTGTTTTCGGCTCATTTTTGAGCCAACGACACAGTTCATAACCATTCATGTTAGGCATGATGATATCGGTGACCACGATGTCCGGACAACTGGCCTGAATTTTTTCTTTGGCCTCCACACCATCACTGGCCTGAACCACGGTCAAACCATGTTTAATCAGGAGATCTAAGACCATTTCTCGTATCGTAGAGCTGTCGTCCACAATCAGAACTGTACTCATAACTCCTTACCCAGATTTTTGGCTTGCAATATCATCAGTATAGGTAGTTTACCTCACAATCCCCAGATCGCAGAATCCCTGACCCGCGATCGCCACTCCCTATCTTCCCTGATCATGCCAACATCAGACAAGGTTGCGCCGCAACTTTTAGAACTAAAAACACGCTTGACAGAAATTAACGATATTGAGTCGGCAGCGGCCCTTTTGTCGTGGGATCAGGCTACCTACATGCCCCCCGGAGGAGCGCCGGCTCGCGGGCGGCAGCTAGCGACGCTCAATCAAATTGCCCACACTAAACTCACCGATGGCTATCTTGGGGAACTCTTAGAAAATTTACACCCCTATGAGACCCAGTTGCCCCCCGAACATCCCGATGCCAGCCTGATTCGTGTAACCCGCCGCAATTACCAACGGGCGGTGCAAATTCCGGCAAGGCTGATGGCTGTTTTTTCCCATCACCGCGCCAATTCCTATGTCGCTTGGGCCGCCGCACGAGCCAATCATGACTTTGCTGGGGTTCAACCCTACTTGGAGAAAACCCTGGAACTGAGTCGAGACCTTGCAGCCTGCTTTCCCGACCACGCCCATCTTGCCGATCCCCTGATTGATGCGGCGGATCCAGGCATGACAGTGACCACGGTGCGATCGCTGTTTAGTCAATTGCGGCAGCGTTTAGTTCCTTGGGTGGAAGCGATCGCAGCCCAGCCCCTCGCCGATACTGGTTGTCTCCACCAATCTTATCCCGTCGATCAACAGCTCGCCTTTAGCCACAAGGTTCTGTCCCACTTGGGCTACGATCTCCACCGAGGACGGCAGGATCAAACCCTGCACCCCTTCATGACCAAGTTCTCCCTCGGGGATGTGCGGATTACCACCCGCGTCCAATCCCACAACCTGAGCGAAGCGCTGTTCAGTACCATCCATGAAATGGGCCATGCCCTCTACGAGCAGGGAATCACCGCCGACTTTGAAGGCACCCCCTTGGCAGAGGGAGCCTCCTCGGGGGTGCACGAGAGTCAATCTCGTCTTTGGGAAAATCTTGTGGGCAGAAGTCGTCCCTTCTGGGAGTTTTTCTACCCTCAGTTGCAGACAATATTTCCCCAGCAACTGGGCGCTGTTTCCCTGGAAACCTTCTACCGAGCCATCAATCAAGTGCGGCGATCGCTGATCCGCACCGATGCCGATGAGGTCACCTATAACCTCCATGTCATGATTCGCTTTGATTTAGAGGTGGCTTTACTGGAAGGAAGTTTGGCAGTATCAGACTTACCCGCTGCTTGGAACGAGCGCTATCGCACGGATCTGGGTTTGGTTCCTGAGACAGACCAAGAGGGAATTCTTCAGGATGTCCACTGGTATTGCGGAACCATTGGCGGCATGTTCCAAGGCTATACCCTCGGAAATTTAATGAGTGCCCAATTCTTCGAGGCATTACTCACAGCTCACCCAGAGGTTCCAGCTCAGATGCAACAGGGGGACTTTCAACCGATTCGGGAGTGGCTGCGGCTGCAGATTCACCAGCACGGCTGCACCTATCGCCCCCTAGAGTTGGTAGAGCACGTCACCGGAACATCCCTGAGTATTGAGCCATTCCTGCGGTATTTGCAGCAAAAGTATGGGGAATTGTACGCCATCTAGCAGCACAGTGCCGCCCTTGGAGGTTGACCCCGGATGATGCCACGGATGCCACGACCACGCCAGCCGCTGCGCCATCCATTGCGACACTTGCCCTTACGGGTGGTGTTGGTATTGCCATTCGTCCTTCAAGTCACAGTTGCCGTGGGACTGACGGGCTGGCTATCCTCGCGCAACGGGGAAAAAGCCGTGGGGAAGGTCGCTTCCCAACTCCTGGGTAGTGTCAGTGACAACATTCAGCAAAAGCTAGAGGCTTACCTCGAGCTTCCCCAGTTGATCAACCGCACCAATGCCAATGCGATCCACCTCGGGCAAATCTATCCTCAGAACCTCCCCTCCTTAGAGCGGCACTTTTGGTATCAGATGCAGCTATACCCAGCGGTCAGCCAAATCCAATACGCTGATGCCGCTGCCCAACGCTATCTAGGGGTGAGCCGCCGCCGGGGAATTGCTTCTCCCATTGAAGTGGAGGTCTATGATGCTCGCCCCTCTCATATCCAGAGCAACATAGATGGGGCGGCTGCCGAAACCCGGCGCGATCTTGGCAGGGGTAGCACCCCCCCCTACAATCCCTTCGCGGATCCCTGGTACACCGAGGCAGTTAGCGCTCGGCAGCCAATTTGGAGCAGTGTCTATCAATATGTAGGCCTCCCCGTTGTCGCCATGACCGCCAGTTATCCACTTTATGATCCAGCTGGCAAACTCCAAGGGGTCTTAGCAACAGATTTAATGCTGTCAGACATTAGCCGTTTCTTGCAGCACCAGACCATGAGTCAAAAAAGGGCAGGTTTTTATCATCGAGCGTTCCGGAATGCTGGTGGCTACCTCGACCACCGAGTCCCCTCTGCAGGCGGTTCCCGGTGAGGATAGTCCCCACCGCTTGAATGCCCTCAGCAGTCATAATGCTCTGACGGCTGCCACCAGCCAGTTTCTGCAAACGACCTTTGGCAATTTCCACACCATAGACCGTGCCTCTCAGCTGGACTTTATGGCGGAGGGACAGCGTCAATTCTTGCAAGTGTTACCGTTTCGAGATCGGCGAGGTCTTGACTGGTTGATTGTGGTGGTGGTTCCTGAGGCTAACTTTGTCGGACAGATTTATGAAAATACCCGGACTACCATTGGCCTCTGCCTCGTCGCCTTGGTAATTGCCATCGCCTTTGGGATTTTGACCGCCCAATGGATTACCCAACCGATCCTGCGCTTAAGTCGTGCTGCTCAAACATTGGCCCAGCGGTTTACGGATGCCAACCTCACTGAAGGGCAGCTGGATCAACGGGTTGAAACACCGGGAATTGATGAATTAGCCGTGTTGGCTCAATCCTTTAATCAAATGGCCCAGCAGTTACAGACTGCCTTCACCACCCTGGAGCACCGAAACGAGCAACTGGAGACACGGGTGGAGGAGCGCACCATCACTTTATGGACGGCCAATGAGCAACTGCGAGCCGAGATTATTTCGCGGCAACAAATGGAGTTGGCTCTCCGGGAGAGCGAAGCCCGGTTTCGCGCCACCTTTGATCAGGCAGCGGTGGGCATTGCCCATGTCAGCCTAGAGGGACATTGGTTACGGGTGAACTCCTGGTACTGCCAGATTATCGGTTATACCCCAGCCGAGTTGCTACAGGGCAAATTTCAAGATATTACGGCTCCAGAGGATCTGGAACTGAGTCTCCATTACTACCAAAGACTTTTGTCGCGGGAGATTCCCAGTTACACCCTGGAAAAACGCTATATCCGCAAAGATCAGACCCGTGTTTGGGTGGAGCTAACGGTTTCCCCAGTCTATTCTTCCCAGGGGAGAGTCAGCTATGTGATTGCGGTGGTGGAAGACATTAGTGAACGGAAGGCAGCCGCTGCGGCGCTTCAACAAGCCAAGGAAGCTGCCGAAGTTGCCAACCGCACCAAGAGTGAATTCTTAGCCAATATCAGCCACGAGTTACGCACTCCCTTAAATGGCATTTTGGGATATGCCCAAATTTTGCGGCGTCACCCCGATTTATCCACTCCACAGCAGGAAGGACTACGAATTATTCAACAGTGCGGCGAACACCTCCTGATTTTGATTAACGACATCCTGGATCTCTCGAAGATTGAAGCCCAGAAAATGGAATTACACCTCCATGCCTTCCAGTTACCAGAATTGCTGAAAAGCCTCACCGATCTGTTTTACCTCCGGGCAGAACAGCAGGGGATTAGCTTTCAGTATCAAGCGTTAACTGAACTACCCACCTGGGTGCAGGGGGATGAACAACGGTTGCGACAGGTGTTGATCAATCTGTTGAGCAATGCGATCAAATTTACCCACCAAGGCGGCGTTGTTTTCCAGGTAGGACGGGAGGAGCCGAGGGGGGTTGGTGGGAACTACATTCGTTTTCAAGTCCAGGATACGGGCAGTGGCATCCCCGCCGAATCTCTAGAGGCAATTTTCCTGCCGTTCATCCAGGTGGGTGATCACAGCCAACAAATTGAGGGCACGGGTTTGGGACTGCCGATCAGCCAAAAATTCACTGAGATGATGGGGGGGACACTCCAAGTTAAAAGCACCCTAGCCCAAGGCAGTACGTTTTGGTTTGACTTGGATCTGCCGGAGTTAACGCCAGCGGTGGAGGTGCTGCAACCGGAGTCCAGATCGATTGTCGGCTACCAGGGTCGGCAGCGAAAAGTCTTGGTGGTTGATGAGAATTGGGAAAATCGAGCGGTATTGGTCAACCTGCTCACCCCGCTGGGGTTTGAAGTGGGGGAAGCGGTGAATGGTCAGGACTGTCTGCACAAGGTGGCAGACATGCATCCAGATGTCGTGTTGATGGATTTAGTCATGCCCGTGATGGACGGCTTTGCGGCTACCCAACAGCTGCGCCAGTTACCGGAGGGCAAACAGGTGGTGATCATTGCCACCTCAGCCAGTGCCTTTGACAACGATCAGCGCCGGAGTCTAGCAGCGGGCTGCAACGATTTCCTGGCGAAACCTTTAAAGGCAGAGGAACTAATAGAACGACTACAGCAGCATCTCGGCTTAGAGTGGCAATATGCGGAGATGATACCAGAAAGATCGGAGTTCTATGAAAGGGGGATCCATGGGGCTGATCAGGAAGGAGAACCCTGCATTGTTCCTCCGAGGGATACGGTTGCCCAGTTATATCAGTTGGCTTTGATTGGAGATATCAAGGGGATTCTGGAGCAGACCACCCATCTTGCAGATGCCTATGCTCCTCTGGCCAGTGAAATTCACCAATTGGCAAAAGGATTCCAAGTCAAGAAAATTCAAGAACGATTACAGCACATGCTGGAGGAGACCCAGGCGACGGGCTATGAGTGCTGAAAAACCAAGGGTGGGTACAATTTTGTTGGTGGATGACACTCCAACCAATTTGGGGGTACTGTTTGAGTCCCTGAGTGACTCTGGATTTCGCTTACTGGTGGCCGAGGATGGGGAGAGTGCGATCGCCCAAGTCCATTACCTCAAGCCCGATCTAGTTTTGTTGGATGTCATGATGCCCGGTATTGATGGCTTTGAGACCTGTCGGCGGCTGAAAGCAGAGGTGGCGACCCAGGATATTCCGATTATCTTTATGACGGCACTCACCGACCCAGTGGATAAGGTCAAGGGATTACAAATTGGGGCAGTGGATTACATCACCAAGCCGTTCCAGCCCGATGAGGTGCTGGCTCGTATCCACACCCATCTGGCCTTGCAGAACCTGCAGAAACAACTCCAAGCCCAGAACCTCCAGCTCCAAGCAGAAATTCTTGAGCGACAAAAGGTGGAACAAGCCCTGCGTTTATTGCTGCACTCCGTTTCCCATGATCTTCGTAATCCTGTCAT
This sequence comes from Neosynechococcus sphagnicola sy1, assembly GCF_000775285.1. Classification (NCBI taxonomy): domain Bacteria; kingdom Bacillati; phylum Cyanobacteriota; class Cyanophyceae; order Neosynechococcales; family Neosynechococcaceae; genus Neosynechococcus; species Neosynechococcus sphagnicola. The sequence continues at coordinate 22,183 of NZ_JJML01000016.1, forward strand.
GGGGATGACGATGGTGCTGCAAAATTTGCTTAAAGCCTCTGATCCAGATGTAGCCCCCCCGACCATGATTCCTGTCTCTCACTCGGTGTTGTTGCGCATGGCAGCCAGTAGCAAACGCCAATTGCGGTTAATCAATTCCCTCCTAGAGGCACACACTATTGAAACGCAAGGACTGCAACTGCACCGTCAACCGCTGCAACTCCAACCTCTGATCGAGCAGATTGTGACAGAGTGGCAACCCCTCCTGCAACAATGTCAGGCAACACTGCATTTCCAGATCGCCGCCGCACTGCCTTTGGTCAATGCCGATGCCGATCAACTCTGGCGGGTGTTTGAGAATCTGTTAGCCAATGGCCTCAAACACAATCCACCTCAGGTCAGTCTGGTGCTAACCGTGCAATCCACTCCAACCTCCGTTCACTGTGCCCTCCAAGATGATGGGGTGGGGATGACAACGGAACAGTGCCAGCAAATTTTTGAACTTTATCAGCAAGGAACCACTCATCGACGGCGGGAGGGTCTGGGTCTAGGCCTCTATCTCTGTCGGCAAATTATTATTGCCCATGGGGGCACCATGGGTGTGACGAGTCATCCTGGATCTGGCACTACCTTCTGGTTCACCCTTCCCCTTGCCAACCCTTCCGAGGGTTGATCAAAATTACCCGAGTTCACCCAACCAGGTGAGTAAATGGGATGAAGTGCGATCGCCGTTTCCCAACCTATTCTTTAGACATATCACGCAAAGGGAACCGGTTATGTTGTTGCATCGGGAACGTCGCTCACAGGCATCACAGAAGCTACAAACCCAACAGCTATCCCGCTTGGGCTTGGCTCTGCTCACCACCTGCACAATCATCGGGTTCTATCAGCATCGAGCACAAGCCAGCGAGGTGATGATGCCTTCCCACCCCCCCGTGCCTCAATCTGCGGCGACTGTCCCTTCAAGTCCTGGGTTGGCGGATGGCGTCTATCTCTATGGTGAGTCATCCAAACCTGAGCAAATTGGCAAAAACTATATGGTATTTGCCGTCAATCACAAGCAGATTGTCGGAGCTGCCTATGCCCCTTCCTCTTCCTTCGACTGCTTCCAGGGCAGCATCCAGGGTACCCAGCTGGCCTTGACGGTGCGCGACAGCTATAGCCAGGAAACCTTTTCCTATCAAGTGGCGATGAATCGTTCTGAGTTAGTGGCCACAGCGGGGAATTTACCTCGGAACAATGCACTAGAGCTGGAGGGATATCATCGGATTCCGATGGTGAGCCAAAACGACTTGCGGATTCTAAAGGTCTGTGAGGCAATTTACCAAGGGACTCCCCAACCCTAACCAAACCCTAACCACTGAATCCATCCAGTGGGTTACGGTGAATTCCTGAGATTTTATGCATACAAATTCAACAGTCTCAGGTAAACTAGCGTCAAAGATTCTGGGAAATCGGTAATACCTCTATATTTGGTGTTTTGAAAACCAATGGTCTGCCTCTTCAGGTTCAGATCCCTGGTTTTCAGGAACAAACTGAGTTCCCAGAGCCTCTTGATCTCTGGCACTACCTGAGTTTTACCGATGGATGATTGGGAATTTTTGCTGCAAAAAGAGGGCGATCGCACCTGGTTGCCTCTAGAAGCACCGGTAGTTGAAATCCTGGAAGGTCGATATCGGATTATTGCCCGCACCTATCGCAAAAATACACTGGTGGAGATTCGGATTGTTCATCAAACCACGGAGGATGTGACTCCCCAGCGTCAGGTACAGAAACGCCAGAGTCATACCAATGCGGAAGGATTAATTGTTGTTGTCCCCTTCAGTCGTTTCAAGCCAGGTTTGTGGGAGTTACGGTGTTCCGGTGACCTCCTCGCTGATTTTATGGGGAATGGTTGGTATGCCAAGGTACAGCTTCAGGTGCTCACCCGTGATGCCGAGCATTTGGGAGACTGGCCCAGTGGATCTGGATGGCAGGAGCTTGACACCCCATTGCCTGAAACCTCGCTAGCATCCCTTGCAGCCTCAAGCTGCGGCGAATCGATGGGTTTGAGTCCGCTGCCATTGCCACCGTCTCAGGTGACACCAGAGCCCATTCCTCAACCCATGGAGATTTCACTCCCCGTAGCCCCCCTACCCGAACCTGTGGTGGCATCATCCCAGTCATCAACGGATGCGGCTGCCATGATGCCACCGCAGGTGACCACTGACTTCCAGGCTGTGGTTCGCAATTTTATGGAGTGCTTGCAAGAGGTTGCTGACCAGGTCACAGACTCGGTTACAGAACACATGGGGGGCAGAGATTCCACCCCTGCATCTGTTGCTGGATCAAGAAACCTTTGTGGCCCATCGAGGGCAATCCCTGACTCTCACAGGGCAAGTCGTGGTTTTTAACCGAGGAGAGCAGCAGTGTGCAACTGTTGTCTCTGGAGTTGAGTGTTTTTCTCAGGGATCCCCAAACTTCTCAGGTGCTTTCAGAGACCCACCAATTCCTACCGCAGCAACTCCCTCCCCTAGCCTTCACCTGCAATGTAGAGATGCCGCCAAACTGTAACACGCGCCTCGTCTTGGGTGAAATTGTGCTGCACACACCAGGAGCAATCTCTGATGCAGTTGAAGTCCTGGCGACCCATCCTTTCAGTATTGCCACCAACTTAGAGGAGGTATTCCAAGAGATTCGGCAGCGTCAATCCCGATTCACTGCTAGCAGTGATCAGCCAATTCTCCCCCCAGAACCCAACGTGCTGCTGACCCAAGCCCATGCAGCGAGTCCACTCAACCTCACCCTATTTGAACTGGTCAAAGATCCCAAGAATGTCCAACCACTGCATTTACAGCCCTTGGGAAAATCCTCTTTGCCACCTCAAATTTATCGTCCCCATCCCCAAACAGATCGCCCTCGATCGCCCCAACTGCCCGTCATTCCCCGTAATCCTGGTTCTGCATCAGACTTGATCCCGAGGGGGGGTGCTGTGGGGGTTGTCGTGACCGAGGCACCTGACCCCGAGCCTGCCCTTGATTCCGACTGGACTTGGAGGAGCGATCGCCCGGCTTTGGCGATGCAACCTTTGACAACCCAAGATCCAGCAGACTGGCAGACATCAGATAGCCAGTGTGTGGCTGACACTTCCGCACCATTGACCGTGGATGCAGCCTTTTCAGCGTTGAAGCTCCAGAAGCGATTTTGGTCTCGACTAACCGCCCTAGCTGCTGACACTGAGCGATCTGGTGAACTGCGGGTGAATATTGCTTTTGCAGAGCCAACGCCAACGACTCCTATGGAGGGACAGGTAAAGACCGCTCTCCAAGTGTCGACGCCCCTGAGCGAGGATGTGAGGGACGACAGTGCTCCTCCCCTCGCCAGAACCGTCGGTACTCCCCTCCCCCCTGCCGTTCCCCTCCCCCCTCGGTTGCTCCTCTGGTGATGGGTGAAGTAGAGACAGAGCCATCGCCAACCCTCGTTCCATCGGTGACCACAACGCTAAGGGATGACGACTCAGCGGTGATCAGGGAACTTCCAATGCCTGTGGCAGACTCTTTACAACCCCTATGGCTGGAGTCTGAGGCACTCCCCGTGCCCACGATAGTCATTGACCCTGAGTTGCTCGTCGCTGGGACGGTAGCAACGGTGCGACTCCGCCTGCCAGCAACCGCTGCGCACTTGACACTCAAATTCTGGGTGAATGATCTCCAGACCCGTTCTTTGCTGAATGGCCCCCATTGGCTGGATACTTGGGTGCCCACGGATCAAGGACTGCTAGAAACCCAGATGCCCGTATCCATTCCCCCGGAAGCTCTGGAAATTCAGTTGGTTGCCATTACGGTGGAGCCAACGACTCAACGGGAAAGCCATTGGACAACGCTGGATTGCTGGGTCACCCACCCTGAACCCCTGTTTGACTTGCCACTCCTGGGAGATGGAGACGAGTTTGAGGTGCTGCTCTAACTCAGAGGCTCAAACGCCGATTCTGGAGGCTACCCAAGCTATCTTAGAAACTGAAACCGCCTCTCCATCACTGGATAGAGAGGCGGTTAAAAATAACCATGACTAGCTCGATACCTACCTGCTTAGAGGGAGGAACCCAAACCAGCGTAGGCACCATAAAAGAAGAGGCCGACAACCGTCAGGATACCCATTCCTGCAACTGTTCCCACAATCCACAAGGGAATTCTTCCACTTTCAGACATGACGTTTTCTTCCTAAATGATGAAATGAGTAGATCAAATGAATGGGTTAGCCCACCGCCTGGACTAGGTCTAGTTAAAGAAATAACTCGAGAACAAAATCCCTAACACGAAAATCAGCAACAGCCCTAAATAAAGTGAGGTACGGTTGAGTTCAACAGGTTGCCGATTAGGATTCGGAATACGGTCCATAAAAATCACCTACCGTTGGATAAACTGCATAGACGCGATCGCCCCCAGGAAAAAAACCGTGGGTACCGCTAGAGCATGAACAGACAGCCACCGAACCGTAAAAATCGGATAAGAAACAGGTTGATTGGGAGAATTACTGGTCATAAGGTTGAAATATTTTTCAGAAGATTGACAGGAAACTACTTACTGATAAAGTCCTCAATTTGTTGCTTCGACTGGAAGCGATCGCTGACGATCGGCAATTCTTGCCGTTCCTGACTGTAATACTCATTGGGGCGTGGGGTTCCAAACACGTCATAAGCCAGACCGGTGCTAACAAACAACCAACCGGCAATGAACAGTGCTGGAATCGTAATACTGTGAATTACCCAATAACGAACACTTGTAATAATGTCCGAAAACGGACGCTCTCCAGTTGAACCTGACATTGAGATTCCCTCCACTAACAGCAATCAAACGTAGGACTTCTTGAAGATTCAGGAAAGGTTTTGCCGCCGTCCCTGCCCTAGAAAACTGGTGCAAGAAGCCTATTGGACATTGATCTTGCAATCAATCCTTATCATACGCAACCCCCGGAGCAGCCACAAGCCACCTGGGATCACCACCCTATCCTCTACCACCCATCTTACGTGGCCACCGAGGATGGTTGGTAACGCAGAAGTGTTCCACGCTGACCGATAATAAATCCCTGGTCTGGGGTCACGAACACAATTTTATAGAGATTGGATGGTACATTTTCCGTTGATCGATCCTTTTTCCAGGTCTGCCCCCCATCATTACTAAAGAGCAAGTTACCACTGCCCCCTGAAATCCAAACTTCCTCTGGGGTGCGGTAGGCCAAATCCAGAAAGCCCCAACTGGAGGAAAATTCAGGATTTTGTGCCGTTCCCCACTCGGTGGAACCCACGGCTTGATTAAACTGTACCTGTCCGCCTCGGGCTAACATCCACAGGCGACCATCGGGGGTAAACCCCATATTCTGCACCCGTCGGGAACTGTTGCGGTTAAACGGTGCCCAGGCCTCTTGTCCCGGATTCCAAAGGGAATAGAAGTTGCCTCGTGCTGAGACGGCGACATAACTGCCATCCGCTGAGCGGGAAATATTGCGCAGAACCCCGACGGCAGACTGAACCATGGCCTTCCAATTGCGGCCCCCATCGCTTGTCCGGTAGATGGCACCGACATCCGTTGTCATCTCCGCCACCTGTGGCCCTAACGCCACAATGGTATTCGGTGCGCCCGGTAGTTTAGGACTCAGGGGAACCCTTGACCAAGAACCGCCGCCATCGGTTGTATGGAGCATGATCAACGGTTGCCCCACCACCCAGCCCTCCTGACCGGAAAAACTCACAGAGGTCAGCCGATAGTGGGAATCATCCAGATCCAAGGTTTTAGATTGCCAGGTTTGCCCGCCATCGACGGTCTCTAATAGGGTGGCATTGCTTCCAACCAACCAACCATGTTGCACATTTTCTGTAAAGGCCACATCCAGCAGCGTCTCTTCTGTGGGTAGTGCTACTGACTGCCACGGGGTGGCTTCTAAAGAGGGTAAGTACTTGGCACAACCACAACAGAACAGCACAACGGCCAGTACAACACCGATTCGTTTCCAAGTATTCATCAGGGCTAGCATCTTTGAGTTCTATCCATGGGTCTTAAATCTGCGTTACCTTTTACTCATCTTGTCTGAGGGGAATATCCCTTGGAGCAGCGGGGGAGATGCCGGCTTACTGCAAGCCGTAGAGGCTGAGAAAAAACAAAAATGCCAGTGCCAATCCACCAAAAATCAGGAGATTTTTCTGCCCCGGTGTCAGGACATTAACACCCAAGCCATAGCCGAGATTTTCCTTAAAGCCAGAGGGATTACCTAGGGGGCCAACATTGCTAAAAGCTGCGGCCTTAGCCCCACACACGGGACAACGCCAGCTACTCGGCAATTCCGTAAAAGGAGTTCCCATCGGCACTTGATGCTTGGAGTCCCCCTTGGCAGGTTCATAGACATAGCCGCAGGCTCTGCATTCATAGCGGTCTAACGTCGTCAGATCAGCAGCACTCATGACGGAAAGGAATAATAGGGCGGCAAATCTTAAAATCTCTGTTAAAGATTATGACATGTTTGGTTGCTTTCACTCCCAGTCCATTGGTGTCATCATGGGTCATTCCCCTCGTCGCCTTGGCCATGCCTCAGACATCTGATCTCGCCATTCAGTTCCAAGCGGTTTCCTGCAAGATCCAAGGCTGCTCCCTGGTTTCTGATCTCACCATGGAAGTAACACGGGGGGAAACCCTGGTGTTACTGGGACGCAGTGGCTGTGGTAAAACCACCACCCTGAAACTGATTAATCGCTTGCTGATTCCCAGTCAGGGAACCGTATGGGTCGGGGGCATGCCCACGGTGCAGTGGGATGGAATTCGCCTGCGGCGACAGATTGGTTATGTGATTCAAGAAGGAGGGTTGTTCCCCCATTTCTCGGTGGCTCGGAATGTGGGGTTGGTGCCCCAGTTGGAGGGTTGGGGGGCGGCACTGATGCGGCAGCGGGTTTGGGAACTCCTAGAACTGGTGGGGCTGAACCCGAGTCAGTTCGCCCATCGCTATCCCCACGAATTATCGGGGGGGCAGCGGCAACGGGTGGGGGTTGCCCGCGCCCTAGCAGCGGATCCACCGATCTTATTAATGGATGAACCCTTTGGAGCCTTAGATCCGATCACCCGCCTGGAAGTCCAGCAGGAATTCCGCCAGCTCCAACAGCGGCTAGAGAAAACCGTGGTGATGGTCACCCACGACATTCAAGAAGCCCTATTGTTGGCTTCCCAGATTGGGGTGATGCAGGGCGGACGGTTGCTGGTTGCAGCAACCCCGGGCAGAATTAGGACAGTCGACCGATCCAGAAGTTCAGGCTTTCTTGCAAGGGTTACAAATTTTAGAGCAGAGGCGGGTCAGATTAGAGAGGATGATCCATGGGTGATTTTTGGGGCCGCCATGGTGCGGAACTGCTCCAACACACGGGAGAACATCTGTTTCTGGTCGGGGGTATCAACGGGTATCGCAATTTTGGCGGGCATTCCCCTGGGGATTTTCCTCACCCGTCAGCCCCATTGGCAACCTTGGGTCTTCGGGGGGGGGGTGAATGGGGTGCAGACGATTCCCAGTTTGGCATTGTTTGGCCTGTTAATTCCCCTGCCCGTGGTGGGCGGCATTGGCGATCGCACGGCGATCTCGGCTTTAGTGTTGTATGCGCTCCTCCCCATTGTCCGCAATACCTACATTGGCATCCTGGGGGTTGATCCGGCAATTCGAGAAGCTGGTCGAGGGATGGGGATGACGGACTGGCAATTACTGGTGCAGGTAGAGATCCCCTTGGCCATGAGCGTGATTTTAGCCGGAGTCCGGTTAGCAGTGGTCATCGGTATTGGGGTGGCGACCATTGCTGCGGCGATTGGAGCAGGCGGTCTGGGGGTGTTTATTTTTCGAGGGGTCGCCGTGGTGGATAATCAGTTGATTTTGGCGGGGGCGGTGCCAGCCGCCTTGCTAGCATTATGGGTCGATGCCATGCTGGGCTGGGTGGAACGGCGCTTTCAGGTACAACGGGGATAGGTTCCAACGGATCAAAGGGATGGAGATGAACAATCGCCAGGTTTGCTCATGGGTCGATTAGGGTTGCTGCTTTCGGCACTGCTGCTGAGTGCTTGCAGTGCCCCCCCSGGCTAATCAGGTGGTGGTTGGCTCCAAGAATTTCACCGAGCAGTTGATTTTAGGGGAGCTGATTGCCCAGCAGATTGAGGCGAAAACCGACCTCAAGGTAGAGCGTCGCCTCAACCTCGGGGGCACCTTTGTCTGTCATCAGGGCCTATTAGCGGGCAAACTGGATATTTATCCCGAGTATACGGGAACAGCCTGGACGGCAATTCTCAAGCAGCCCCCCCTCACCAATGCGACCCAGGTCTATCAGCGGGTTCAGCAGGACTATGGGGAGCGCTGGCAACTGGTGTGGACGAAGCCCCTGGGATTTAATAACAGCTTTGCCATGGTGATTCGAGGGGAAGATGCCCGCCGTCTGCACCTGCAAACCATTTCCCAGGCAGCTCGTTACACCCCTGGGTGGCAAGCCGGGTTTGGCTATGAGTTTATGGATCGAGCTGATGGGTTTCCGGGACTGGCCAAAACCTATGGCTTGAAATTCCTCACCCCCCCGAAAAACCATGGATCTGGGTTTAATCTATCGGGCGCTGGTTGCCAAACAGGTAGACTTGGTGGCGGGTAACACCACCGATGGTCAGATCGCCAGCCTCGACCTGGTGGTGTTACAAGATGATCAACATTACTTCCCCCCCTACGAAGCGGCGACGGTAGTGCGGCAAGAGACTCTGAAGCAGCATCCGCAACTACTACCAGTACTCCAGGCCTTAGGGGGCAAAATTTCCGAAGCTGAGATGCGGCGGATGAATGCCTTGGTGGATGGGCAAAAACAAGATGTGGTCAGGGTGGTGCAAACGTTTCGGCGTGCTAAGGGTCTGTGACACGGGGGAGCAGGGGGGCGGTAAACTGGCGGCGCTCAAACAGATACACTTGATCGCGGTTGAAGGTTTGCTGGAAGGCAGGCATCTGTTGCAAGGTCTCCACGAGATGGGTGGCAAATTCTGGGCTACTGCGCCAGCCGGGATGGCGGACATTCAGCAGCACGTAATCAAAGTCAGCCCATTGGATCGGGCGTTTTTTGTCCGTAAATTGCACCATCGGTCGGTGGGTAACGTGGGGGGTGATATTGTTAGTGGTCAACACGCCCCCCTCGGTGTGGATCTGGGCGATCGCTCCTTGGGTTGCCTCCCAGGTATCGAGGCTATCGGTGTACTTGCTCCAAAAGAAGCCATACTTCGCCAGGGCTAAAAAGGCGACGATCGACCACAGGGCGATCGCCCGTTGGGATTTCAGCCAGTGGCGCTGGTCAGCCACCGTGGCGATCACGACCAAGAGCAAGAAGGGCAGAATTGGCAGGGTGTATTGATGCACTAAGTTGCGCATGCCAGCCTCCATGGAGAGCAGATTCAGTGCTAGGGCGGGAATGGCGGGAATCAGGGCACTGAAATGCCGGAAGGAAAGCCCCCAAAGCACCGGGAGGGACAGCAACAGTAGGTACTCCACGGTATCTACAGAGGCGATCTTGCCCAGGATCAGATCCGGCCGGATCACCAGATGGGTAAGAATTTCCAGGGGCGTTCCCCCTAGGTAGGCATAGCGTCCTGCTTGGCGGGCAACGGCTCCGACGCCACTGCCAAAGGTGGGAAGCACCCATTGAATGGCAATCAGGAACCAGGCGACACCAGCTCCGAGGGCGATCGCCCCATAGCCCCGTTTCTTTTCCACCACCAAGAGCCACACCCCAAGGGCTGCCACGGTCAAGGCCAGCACTGCTTTACAGCTCAAAGTTAGGATTAAATTGATCCCAAACCAAACGGGGCGTCCGGTGCGAGCCATCAACACCGCCCAGAGGAGAGCCGGAACGGCCATCACATCCGGATGGAAATCCGCTAAATTGACATTAAAAATCAGGGGATACAGCAGATACACCCCTGCCATCAGCAACGCCTGCGAGGGTTTCAATCCTGCTTGCAACGACAACCGCCAGGTGGGGAGTGCCCCCAGGCTCAGGGCGATCGCCTGGACGGCAAAGAGCCAATGGACATCGGGGGTGAGGCGATACAAGAGCGCCAGGGGATAAAAGATCCCAGTGGCATGATCCCCGAGGATATGAAATCCCAGTAGCGAGGAAAAGGGTGGTTGCCCCTGACTAATGAGATAAATAACTTGGTCAAAAATGCCCAAATCCCAGGCATTGGAATTAAATAGGGCGTGGCGCAGACTGCTACACACAAATAAAATGAGGGCACTGCCGCCCATCATCCCTGCCAAGGGATGCCGCCGGAGTTGTTGGATCAAGGATAGGTGCATGGTCATGCCAATGAATTTCGAAGCGGATGCCATCGCGGCGGCACAAGACCTCCGAGAGCAGCACCCTTCCCAAACGGGACGGGATCTGCCCGCTCTCACTCTCCATCAGCTGCGGCAGCAACTCCGTCCCGGACAACAACAGATGGCTGATTGGCAGGGCGGACAACTGGCTGTGTCAGCAGTGCCAGGAGCGGGCAAATCTACGGGAATGGCCGGGGCAGCGGCGGTGGCGATCGCCCGTCACCAACTGCATGCCCGTCGCCAACTCATTGTAGTCACCTTTACCCGCTCCGCCGCCGCCAACCTCAAGATCAAAATTCGCCAACGCCTGCGGGAACTGCGCTTACCCCAAACTGGCTTCGTGGTCTATACCCTCCATGGACTGGCGTTAAATATTGCCACCCGGCATCCAGAACTCTCTGGCCTCAGCCTGGAGACTGCCACCCTGGTGTCTCCCAACCAAAGTCATCGCCTGATTCGCACCTGCGTGGAAAAGTGGATTGCCGACAACCCGCGACTCTATCGCACCCTGCTGGAAAGTGGTTCCTTTGACGGCGAAGAAACGGAACGGCTGCGCCGCCAATCCGTGCTCCGCGCCGAGGTGTTGCCAGCCCTTGCCAATACGGTGATCCACGAAGCCAAAAGTTCAGGGGTGTTGCCCAGCCAACTTCGGGAGATGGCTCAAACATTGATCACCGATGGCGACACCGATCCGGGGGTGCTGGCGATCGCGGCGGGCCTGTATGAACACTATCAAACCGTACTGCGGTCACGGGACTTGATCGACTACGACGATATGATCCTGGGAGCCATGCGGGTCCTCGAGGATGTCCATGCCCGTCAGGTGTGGCAATCCCAGGTATTTGCTGTCTTTGAAGATGAAGCCCAGGACTCCAACCCCCCTGCAAAGTGAGCTACTAGAAATTCTCGCCACCGATGCCACCGATGGCAGGGTGAATCTGGTGCGAGTGGGGGATCCCAACCAGGCGATCAATTCCACCTTTACCCCCGCAGATCCGATCTTTTTTCGCCGCTTTTGTCACACCTGTGCCACCCAGCAGCGGTTAATCACCATTGATCAGGCCGGACGCAGCACCCAGGTTGTGATTGAAGCCGCCAACTTTGCCCTGGAGTGGGTCAATCGAGCCTTTAGCCAGATTGCGGGGGCGCAGAACCCCGGAGAATTACCGTTTCGCCATCAAACAATTCGCCCCGTTGCCGACGACGATCCCCAATCCGATGCCAACCCCACCCCCACGGGTCAGGGGTTAGAAATTTACACCCCCGCCGATGTCTACCAAACCGTGGAGCTGATTGCCCAGCGGGTGGTGGCACTGTTCACCGCCGATCCCCACGGGCAGGCGGCGGTGTTGGTGCGGGAAAATAAACAGGGGCAGTTTATCAGTGATCTGTTGCTCCAGCCCACCGCCCATGGGATTACCGTCGATCTGAGTCAATACGGGATTACGGTCTACGATGTCGGGCAGCGCGATCGCCACTCCCACGTTCCCGTGGAGATGTTGGCGCTGCTGCAATGGATTGACCGCCCCCACTCCCCGGACTATCTGCGCGCTGCCCTGCAAATTCTGGTGGATCGGCGGTTGATTCCTACCCAAGATCTCAATGCCTTAGCCAGTTTGCCCGAGCAGTTTCTCTTTCCAGCGCCATTGGATCCAGCTCTGTCAGCACCCATCCGGCAGGCTCAACGCTTCTGTCGCGGCTTGTTGCGGGCGCGGCAGGAACTACCAACCTATCAACTACTGTTATTCCTCGGACTCACCTTGCAGTACGACCCGGCCGAACTGGCGACCACCGATAAGCTGGCGGAACGAATTGTGCAACAGTTGGCGGGGAATAGTTCCCTCCAGCCCGCCCTGGAAGCCCTGGTAGAAATCGTTAGCTCTGAACGCTTTGAACCCGTCGAAACCGAAGCCACCGAGAGTCAATATATGCGGCCTAGGCAACTGACCATTATGACGATGCACAAAGCCAAGGGGTTAGATTGGGACTATGTATTCCTGCCCTTCCTGCACGAGCAGACGATTCCAGGGCGGTTGTGGGTGCCGCCCCAGGCGAGATTTCTGGGGGACTTTACCCTGGCGGAGGTGGCCCGTGCCCAAATCCGTGCCTATTTGCATCAGCAGTCTCCCGAAGGAGCTGGTTCCCGAACCCACGGCTCAGGCATGGACCTACCGGGTATTCAACCAGCCTGGGAACGAGCTGGACAGTTGAAGCTCGGAGAAGAATATCGGCTACTCTATGTCGCCATGACCCGCGCCAAGCGCTTGCTGTGGATGTCAGCCGCCCAGAAAGCCCCGAATAGCTGGAATACCCCCCAGAATCTAGAGGAGAAGCCCCCCTGCCCCTTGATTCCGGCGTTGAAGCGACAATTTCCGGCGGCGGTGATCCGAGGCTGAATCCCCAGGGATCGTCTTGGCAAGACGATCTCACTCCACCCTGAAAGCACCCCACCCTTCCCCTCCCCTTGGCAAGGGGGAGGGAATATAGAATGACGTTCTATCCGTGCGGCTTGCGATTCACTGACTGCGGGCAGCGGTTTACTTACATGTTTAGGAATTTAGGTAATAATCGCGAGTACCTTTATCGTTAATGGCATTGCCTAAACGGCTCAGGGCATGGACATACGCTGCTGTGCGCAGGGAAATTCCCTGCTCGTGGGCGATCGCCCAGATTTGTTGGGTTTCGTTTACCATTTTTTGCTGCAACCGCTGGTGCACTTCGGCTTCAGTCCAGTACAAGCCGCTGCGATTTTGTACCCATTCAAAATAGCTGACTGTCACCCCCCCCGCATTCACCAGAATGTCTGGCACGACGGTAATCCCCCGTGCCACCAAAATCTCATCTGCCGCCGAGGTAATCGGGCCGTTAGCGACTTCAAAAATGTACTGCGCCTGAATGGCGGCGGCATTTTCGCTGGTAATTTGATTTTCCAGCGCTGCCGGGATCAGCAGATCCACCCCTAGGGTCAGCAACTCCGCATTCGAGAGCACCTCATGGTCGGGGATGCTGCAAACACTGCCCTGGCAGTAAACGGCCTGCACCCCCTCAACCAGCTTCTTGCTGCGACGAATCCTGGGGATATCGAGACCTGAGTGCGAATAAATGGCTCCCTGGGAATCACTCACCGCCACTACCTTATACCCTGCCTGAAACAGCAGTTCCGCCAGAACACCTCCGGCGTTGCCAAACCCCTGAACTGCCACGGTGGTGTCTTGAGGGAGCCGCTCCAGCTTGGGCATCACGGTGGCAATGACAAAGAACGCCCCCATGGCCGTTGCCGTTTCTCGACCTAAACTGCCCCCCATGGACAGGGGTTTGCCCGTGACCACTCCGGGGCTGAGCTGTCGCCGAATAATGCTGTACTGATTCATCATCCAGCCCATGATCATGGCGTTGGTATAGACATCCGGAGCCAGAATATCTACGTCGGGACCAATAAAATCAGCGATCGCATCCACATAGCCACGACTGAGGCGCTCAAGTTCAAACTTCGAGAGTTCCTTGGGATTCAGGGCAATACCGCCTTTGGCTCCTCCATAGGGCAATCCTAGGGCGGCACACTTAAACGTCATCCAAAACGCCATGGATTGAACCTCGTCAAGGGTAACGTTGGGGTGATAGCGCACCCCTCCCTTTGTCGGCCCACGGGTATCGTCGTAACGCACCCGATAGCCTTGGAAAATTTTCAGGGTACCATCATCCATCCGCACCGGGATGGCAACACTTAGACTGGCCTTGGGAAACTTGAGATGCTCTACCGCATCCTCAGAAATGGCGACGTACTTCAGTGCTTGTTCGAGGCGCTGGCTGGCATCTGCAAAAAACGAGAACCCGACATCTAGACCCTACTCCTGGATAGATTTTGATACATTTATGATCGATACATCCGTATAAACCCGCAATGCTAGCAGTTGACTTGACGGCAGCATCTATTTTGATGAACTCCCGGAATTCCCCATCTGCCCATAGATTGGGACGGGGGGGGTCGCTTCCCTCTCTTGCCCGATGAATGGTAAGCCTTGAAACATTGTCATATCAGTGCTTTCAGACTACAATACAAACGGTCTAACCTCCCATAGATTGCGAGTAAAAAGTAGGCATTTGCCGGAACCTCCAAAGTTCTAGAATGGTCTTGAACCTTGACAATTGGTAGGGCGTTGCATCGAGAAGAATTGCAGTTTTTGCAGGAAGCCATCGGTGCGTAAAACCAAGTTGGTTGGGTTGTGCAGAACTTTTGTTCCTTGTACGCAGTCTCCGTGGGGCATCAGGAGACTCTAAATTGCCTGTGGACGTATCCATAACGGAGAATAGACTTCGGCGTGAGATCAGTCGAACCCGACATTCCAGGGAGGACAGATGAAGCAGGAAATTGATCAAGAGTGATCTTGAGAAGCCCTATCCCTCAATGAGGGAGGGGAAAATGTCACTTGGCTCAAATGACGTTTAGACTTTAGCGCCACTTAACGTCACCTCTACCAGGAAGCTGTTATGGCAATCAGTGATGAATTTAAGAAAGAACTCAAGGCTGGCAACATTAGCAAAGCATTTGCCATGGCCTTGAGTGAAGCCATTGGCTTAGAGATTACCACTTGGGTTGCCACCACAGATGCCACGGGTCAAGAGATTGAGCACCCTCAAGCAGGTCTGCGAATGCGGACGCGGATGAATCTGATTGATGGTCAGGTGGAGCATGAGGTTGGCAGTGAGTTTCTTAATGCCGGTCCCTATGCGGAACTGCGAGAGTTCCACATTAATCAGGTAAAAGAAGGGCGCGAGATTATTCAAAGTAATCTCAAGAGTCTCCAGACCTTGTTTGAGACGTGGTTGGAAATGCGCCACATTGAATCCCAGATCACAACCACAAATCCTGAGTTACCCAACCCAGCCATCCCTTTAAACCCTGTGATTGAGGCGGCGGCACTCCCTAACCGTGAAGACGTGTCCGAGGTCATAAACTGGGAAGCAAAACTCAGAGAGGGAGAGGTAACCACCCTAGAGCCAGAGATTTCAGAACCGCTACTTCCTGACCCGGTAACGCCAAAATCTGAGGAGATTCCCCCAGAGATAAGCCCATTTTCTCCGGCAGCCCCCTCGGAATTATTCACCTCTCTCACAGATTGGGAAGTACTGGAACCGGAAATGGCACTAACGTCAGACTCCCTTGACGCTGCCTTCATTGAGAGTTTGCTGGAGGATTCACCACCCTCCGAGCCCCTGGGGGAGATGGAACCGATGGCTACCTTGCCGTCCCTCACTGAGAATCTGGAACAGTTCGGTCAGTCGATGATTGAAATCCAAGATTCAGCCACCTTGGAAGAGATGAATCCCCAGCGGGCAATGGCACCGGAGACGGTCGATGAAGAGATCCAGCTGCCGACGGTTGATACCTCCTTTGCGGATGACTCAGAGGTTTTACTGCCCACCATCATGGTGGACATCACCAGTGTCACCGAGATCACATCGGAGATGATAACCGAGAGCACAGAGGTCTCTCTGCCGACCATGACAGAGGAGTTCTCGGATTTATCAGCGGCGATCGCGGTTGAAACCCATCCCCCCGATGGGTTGGAGGATGACCTAGATTTAAATCTAGAGCCAGTTCTCCCCGTCTTGGAAGAGACAACAGCACTATCGATGGACACCGAGCTATTGATCAGTGCCGATCACCTGCCGGATCTGGATGCCGACCAGGAGCTCTCAGAGATGGGGGTCGAGACTGCTATCCTCACCCCTCTGACAACGTACCCCCCCCTCTATGGGGACACAACGTCGCCTCTGATGTCCCAGGCCGTGGAAGCCTTAGGAGACTTAGCCTTTGGAGTAGCAGGTTCCGGACAAGTCGAGGGGTTACTTGAGGATCTACAAATCTCGTCCTTGAGATCCCAAAGTTTCTCTCACCCTAGCCGAACCCTCGTCAGCGCTGGAGAACCAGCCGCCGCTGCCTCAGAACCGTTAATCCCCGAGATCCCTGAAGATCCCTGGGAAGCGGATGCCGTAACACCCCCGGAGCAGGACTTTACCCCGTCTCCTGCAGTCGATGACCGTCCCTCCTCAGACGCGATCGCTCCAGTCTCAGACCTTGAGTATGCAGAGCCTGGATATATCGAAGAACTCGCAGATTTAGACGATCCCTTTGCCGTCGATTTGCTGATCGATTATCCCGAGGCCATGGAGTTATCCACCCCCAGCCCTGAGCCAACCCCCGTTACTGAGGAAGCGTTACCCGGCTTGGCGGCAGGAGTTGCAGAGGTTGCAGCGACTCCAGAATCGATCCCAGCGTTGTCAGATCCCCCCGTCTTAGCACCACAAGACTCTACAACAGATTTTCCCCTCGTTGATGCCCCTGAGGATGGATTGGCCGCCACTGAAAGCGCTGAACAAATCCCAGCTGCCGCCTCTCCATTCCATGACAGTCGTCATAGTGCCGTTATGGGGGATAGTCTGACTGACTCGGAAGTAGCTGAAGAAGTAGCTGAACTGGCACCAAGGGTTTTAGAGGCAACTGCGGTGAGTATTGAAGAGTCCCTCGCAGATTTGTTTGGGAATCTTTATGCAACGGCTGAAGAGCCGCAAGGCCCACCGATGGTAGAGCTATCGACGCCGCCACCCACCGCCGAGGATGATACGTTTGCCCTTGAACCCACTGCCCCATCGACGGAGGAATCTAACCCGGATGCTAACCTCAGCATTGAGGAGTTACTAGCGGATCTGTTCTCGGAACCCTATCCTCCTGTCAGCACCCCGACCACTCCACCCATTGACCACCCCATCCGTCCCAGTGAGGGGCATCCACCAACGGAACCAGCGGTTGATCTCTTCTACGAAGAACTCAATGCCTTTGCAGACGCTGCCCCGCTGCCAGAATTTGATTTTGATTCTCCAGCCAGTGCTGCTCCCAGTCCTGACCCAACAACACAGTAGGTTCCCCCGTCCCTCCTATCCTTGCCGTCACCACATGACCCCAGCTAGGACAAAAGCTGGATGCCAGGGCACGAGCTTAGAAATTCTTCACAAAGAGACTGGCTATGGTAACATCTGGATGGTTTACGCAGCTTGTCTAGGTAGCGATCGCGCAACCCCAGGTTTTGGGTGAGATCGACTGAATTGATTGCTACCGTCCAGTTCGACTTCGGTGTGGCAGTTGAGGAGATATCAAACGTGTCAGATAACTCACTGGTCGGTCAGTTAAGTGTACAGCGCAGTCAACTCCAACCCATTCGTGTTGGGGTGATTGGAGTCGGGAATATGGGCCAGCATCACACCCGCATCCTCAGTCTGTTAAAGGATGTAGAACTGGTGGGGGTATCCGATGTGAATGTGGAGCGTGGTCTCGACACCGCTTGCAAGTACCGAGTCCGATTTTTTGAAGACTATCGTGTGCTTCTAGAGCATGTCGATGCCGTGTGTATCGCCGTCCCCACTCGCCAACACCATGCTGTCGGGATTACCTGCCTCCAGGCAGGGATTCATGTGCTGATTGAGAAACCCATTGCTGCCAGCATCGCTGAAGCGGAGTCTCTGGTGAATACGGCGGCGGAATACCAGCGGATTTTACAGGTGGGGCACATTGAGCGCTTCAACCCCGCCTTCCAGGAATTGAGTAAGGTATTAAACGCCGAAGAACTCCTCGCCTTAGAGGCTCATCGCATGAGCCCCTATGCAAATCGCGCCAATGATGTGTCCGTAGTTTTGGATCTGATGATCCACGACATTGATCTGCTCTTAGAGTTGGCGGCAGCCCCCGTGGTCAAACTCACGGCCAGTGGCAGTCGGGCCTCTGACTCTGGCTATCTCGACTATGTCACCGCGACCCTGGGCTTTGCCAACGGCATCGTCGCGACGCTGACCGCTAGTAAGGTGACCCATCGTAAGATCCGACGCATTGCAGCTCATTGTAAGCATTCTTTAACGGAAGCCAATTTCCTCAACAACGAAATTTTGATTCACCGCCAAACCACTGCCAACTGTATGACGGACTATGGCCAGGTCTTATACCGTCAGGATGGTCTGATTGAAAAGGTCTCCACCAGTAATATTGAACCCCTCCATGCCGAGTTAGAGCATTTCGTCGGCTGTGTGCGCGGGGGGGCAGCAACCCTCTGTCGGGGGTGAGCAAGCTTTGAAAGCCCTGCGTCTGGCTAGTTCAATTGAACAGATGGCTCTGGATGGGAAAGCGTGGAATCCTGCGGTGTGGGAAAACGGTTATCTCCATCCCTCGATTGTGGGAGCCTAATGTCGAACGGTTCTAGCGTCTCTCTGGCTTTTGGGCTTGAATCACTTGGAGACTGCCCCCAGCATGGAGCGATCGCCCTTGCACCTGGAAGCCAATGTCCCCGATCCGCATGGTTAAATCTAGTTGAATCAGCTGCCATGCAGTTCCCGTTTCAAACAACCAGAAAAACAGCGCCACTCCCGGCCAAAAGAGGGGATTTGTGGGAGCGTGGAAGTCACTGAGAACAAACCAGCCCCCTGGTTTCAACACCCGATAGACCTCCCGGAGAATTGCTTGTAGCTGGGTTACCTCCATTTCGTGGAGCGCCGCACTGATGTGTACAAGATCAAACCGTTGATCGGGGAAGGGCATCGACTCTGCCCAAGCCTGGACATAGGTAGCCTGGGGCACCCGACGGGCGGCTCGGGTGAGGGCAACGGCAGCAGCATCCAGACCTGTGACCTGCGGGGAATACTGTGCCAATAATTGGGTGGTCTGTCCACTGCCACAACAGAGATCGAGGATCTGCATCTCAGGGGTGATCGTTAATCCTTGCAAGGGCAGCTGGCGAAACCGGGCTTCTCCCCCCACACTTAAGGCCGCCAAGCGGGAGATGGCATTGTATAGCCAGGGATACCGATAGCTCCAGTTTCTCAAAATCGTTGCCATTTAAGCTGTAAACCCTAGATTTCTCAAGCAGACTCCCCCATTCCCAACCATTTATTATTAAAATCAGTAACAAAAGTGAAAACAACCTGAAGAAGTTAGGACTGCTATGGGACGAGTCGGGGTTCTGCTACTAAATTTGGGCGGGCCAGAACAGCTAGGGGATGTCCGTCCCTTTCTATTTAACCTGTTCTCGGACCCTGAAATCATTCGCCTACCATTTCCCTGGCTCCAGCGTCCTTTGGCTTGGTTGATCTCAACCCTGCGAGCCCGGAAGTCCCAAGAAAACTATCGCCAAATTGGGGGCGGTTCACCTCTGCGACGGATTACCGAGAAGCAGGCACAAGCTTTAGAGCAAACCTTACAGCAGCGCGGCCAGGATGCACGGGTTTACATTGGGATGCGCTACTGGCATCCCTTTACGGAAGAAGCGATCGCCCACATTCAGCGGGATCAGGTGGAAAAACTGGTGATTCTGCCCCTCTATCCTCAGTTCTCAATTAGCACCAGTGGCTCCAGCTTTCGCCTCCTAGAGAAAATTTGGCAAGCAGATACCAGCCTGCATCAAATTGAATATACAGTGGTGCCCTCCTGGTATCAGCGATCGGGATATTTAAGGGCCATGGCGGATTTGATTGCCCGCCAACTCGATCAATGCCCCCATCCTCAGCAGGCTCACATTTTCTTTAGTGCCCATGGGGTACCAGTGAGCTATGTTGAGGAGTTTGGAGATCCCTACCAGCAGGAGATTGAAGATTGTGTGCGTTTAATCATGCAAACCCTGCAACGCCCCAATGACCATACCCTGGCATACCAGAGTCGCGTTGGCCCCGTGGAATGGCTACAACCTTATACCGAGGATGCCATTCAAGATCTAGGGGCAGCAGGGGTGGAGGATATTGTCGTTGTGCCGATCAGCTTTGTCTCTGAACACATTGAGACCCTCCAGGAAATTGATATGGAATACCGAGAGATTGCGGAAGCTGCCGGTATTCACCATTTTCAACGAGTACCGGCCCTCGATACCCACCCGATCTTTATTGAGGATCTGACCAGCCTCGTGATCGAGGCGCTCAACAGTCCTCAAAAGCGATTTTCAGATGTGGTACATCCTCCCCAGAAGACCTTCAAACTCTATCCTCAAGAGCGCTGGACCTGGGGAATGACCACAACCGCTGAAGTGTGGAATGGTCGCCTTGCCATGCTTGGCTTTCTGGCCCTGTTACTGGAATTAATCACCGGGCATGGACCACTCCACGCGGTCGGCCTGCTCTAAACCGGGACGCTGGCGCGAATCGGCTCCGAGGGGGTAGCACTCCCCGGTGCGTACAGTTGGGTAACATAGTCCGCAATCATGCGATCGGTGTTAAAGCGAGGACTATTGGTCTGGATAGATGCTTTCATCATTTGCACCCAGCCGTGGGGAACTCCCTGTTCATCCTGGGTGTAATAGAGGGGAACAATTTCAGTTTCCAGGAGCCGATACAGGGATTCGGAATCAATTCGATCCTGAACATCCTGATCACTGGTATGGGCATCTTCCCCAATGGCCCAGCCATTCAGACCTTTGCCATGGGCATCGGCTTCATAGCCTTCGCACCACCAACCATCCAAGACGCTACAGTTAATTCCGCCGTTAAAGCAAACCTTTTGGCCGCTGGTACCGGAGGCTTCCAGGGGGCGGCGGGGGTTGTTAAGCCACACATCCACACCATGCACCAGCTTCTGAGCCGTGTAAATGTCGTAGTCCTCTAAGAAGGCGACCCGGTTTTGGAGGGCGGGATGGCGACACCACTCTGTCAGACGCTGAATAATCCGTTTGCCTTCTTCATCCGCTGGGTGGGCTTTCCCGGCAAAGATAATCTGGACGGGGCGAGTACTGTTGCCGAAGATTTTCAATGCTCGATCCGCATCCCGCAGCAGCAGATCTCCCCGTTTGTAGGGACTAAAGCGACGGGCAAAGCCGATGGTTAACACTGCTGGATCAAGGAGATGATCCACTGCATGAATGAGATCGTGGTCTTCGCCGCGATATTGGCGTACCTGCTTGACTCGGGCACGGGTAAAGGCGATCAACCGTTCTTTGAGAATTTGGTGACGATACCACAGGTCAGCATTGGGAATCTCATCAACCTTTGTCCAGGTTTGGGGATCTGCTAGCCGGGTAATCCAATCCTCACCCAGGTACTGATTAAACAAATCGCTGATCAGGGGCGCAATCCAGGTACGGGCATGGACGCCATTGGTAATATGACCAATCGGCACTTGGTCAACGGTGCGCTCTGGGTAGAGGATATTCCACATTTTACGGGATACCTGGCCGTGCAACTCGCTAACGCCATTGGCAGCACGGCACAACCGGAGCGCCAGGACTGTCATCCCAAAGGGCTCCCAGGGGTCTCCTAACCGTCGTGCCCCCAGGGCAAGGAATTGTTCCCGGGAGAGCTTCAGTTGGGGCCAGTAATAGGCAAAGTAGGAGTCCATTAAATCGGGAGAAAACGCATCGTGACCGGCTGGCACGGGGGTGTGGGTAGTAAAGATGCAGCGATCGCGGACGGTGGCTTCGATGTCGTAGAAAGACTTCCCGGTTCGTTCCATCTCAATGCGGGCTAACTCCAGGGTACAGAAGGCCGCATGTCCCTCGTTCATGTGGTAGACCGCTGGCTCAATCTCCAGGGCAGCCAGGGCACGAACGCCTCCAATCCCTAGAACCACCTCCTGGGCAATGCGAGTGTCTTGATTGCCTCCGTACAGGTGTCCCGTCAGCCAGCGATCGATGGGGTCATTATCTTCGCGATCGGTATCGAGAAGATACAACCGAGTCCGCCCAACCTGCACCCGCCAGACCTGAGCTTTAACGATTCGCTGCCGAATCTCAATCTCAATGATCAGCGGCTGTCCCAGGGAGTTACACATCAGTTCCAGGGGCATTTGTTCAAACTGATTGTCCACATAGTAATCTTCCTGCCAGCCCCCCCGATTGAGCCGTTGCCGGAAGTAGCCTTGGCGATACAGCAGTCCCACCCCCACCATGGGCAACCCCAGGTCAGAGGCTGACTTCAAATGATCCCCCGCTAAAATACCCAAACCACCGGAATAGATCGGTAAGGACTCATGGAGGCCGAATTCGGCACAGAAGTAAGCCACTGGATGCTCGGGGGTAATGTGGGGAGCGACCCGCCGTGCCCAGGTATCTGAGGTTGCCATGTAGGCATCAAACTGGGCTGTGAGGAGTTCCAGTCGCTTGAGATAGAAAGGGTCTTCGGCCAATTGGGTGAGGCGATCGGAAGAGGCCGATTCTAAAACTGGCCACGGGATTATGTCCGCAACGCTGCCACTCCGTGGGGTCAATGCTCTGAAACAGATAGATGCGATCGCTGGTCCAACTCCACCAGTAGTTATAAGCCAGATCGGCTAGTCGCTTCAGCGACAACGGCAACTTTTCCCGTAGCTTTAAAACGTGATTCAAGGAGTAACTATGACTCATAGGATTTCGATCACTCTCAAATACAAGTTGACCCACCAGAAATACCCACCGAGGTGAGTCACAGAGACTCCAGCCCTGTTGCTTTGATCGGCAATGTTCGCAGCACAGGTCAGTCACACGGAGGAACTGTTGGATCACCACAACCCAGGGGATCTCTGGAGCGGATACATGAAGGCTCAAAAACGCCGCTACAATTTGCGTTGTTCTTGCACAGGCATCAGCTAGTTAGCGTTCACTGAAGTCCGCCAGGGCTGCTGAGACCGTTGCTTCAGACATCCGTTGAGAAGGCACAAAGCCTCAACTCAGCATCTTACGGATGGAATCAGCATTTTCCCCAAGGTTTCAGCTTTTCTCAAGCATGTGTTACGTTTTTCGCCACAACTTTATATTCAGATACACTCACCCTGACCTCAGCCCCCAGGATGCCCGTTGATTTTCGGCAACCGTTTTCGCAGATGTTTGATAATAAAGGAGTTCCCGCCACTGCCATTGAGAGCGATTGCTGTATGTCTGATCCGTTGGGCTGGCTAGAAATTGGCAGAATTGTGGCAGCTCAAGGAATTAAGGGCGAAGTCAGAGTTTACCCAGATTCCGATTTTCCCGATCGGTTTCAAACCCCTGGCCCTCGATGGTTGTTGCGTCCTGGGGAAACCGAACCCCAACTGATGCAGTTGGTGCAGGGGCGCTATGTTCCCCACAAGGGCATTTATATTGTCCAGTTTGCAGGTATCTGCGATCGCACCCAGGCGGAGCAGCTCCGGGATTGTCAGCTCTTAGTCCCGGCCAGCGATCGCCCAGTGCTGGAACCCGGTGAATTTCATGTCCTAGACCTGATTGGGCTGGAGGTGTTCAACCAGTTCACCCAAACCTTGGTGGGGAGGGTGATCAATGTCATCTCCCTGGGGAATGATCTGCTGGAAGTACGGGTATCACAGTCTCCCAGCCCCGAGAAAACTGTGTTAATTCCCTTTGTCCAGGCGATCGCCCCCGTAGTGGACTTGCAGCAGGGTCGGATTGAAATCACCCCGCCCCCGGCTTGCTGGAACTCTAGGATATGCCATGCTGAACACAGTGGCTCTCTCCCCAGCGATCGGTGATCAAATTAGGACTTCAGGCTCGGTTTTTTCTCTCCCATGTGATTGTCATGCTGGTAGGGCTGAGCACTCTGGTGACCGTCGGCAGACTCTACTCTCCCCGGCTGTTTGTCCTCCACTTAGCCCAGCTGGAGGGTCGGGGGTTTAACCTCGGGTTGGTGCGCTATCAACTGGTGTCTGGTTTTGAATCAGCCTGGAGTCAAGGGGCCTTCTGGTCTGTGGTCGTCGGCGGATCGGCAGCGGGAGGATTGAGTTACCTGGTGTCTCGACGCATTGTCCAGCCGTTGCTGCAAATGGAAACCATTACCCAGAAATTTGCGGCGGGGAATCTCCAGGAACGGATGGCGGCCAATGAGATTCCAGAGTTGGATCGGTTGGCCGTGAGTTTTAACCGCATGGCTGCTGCCCTTGGCGATGTAGAGCAGCGGCGGCGGCAACTGGTGGGAGACCTCACCCATGAGTTACGGACACCGCTGACCGTGGTGGAAGGCTATTTGGAAGGATTGGCCGATGGCACCATTGAACCTTCCACAGATATCTATCAACGGTTAGCCAGGGAAACGGCTCGGCTGCGCCGCCTCGTGAATGATCTGCAGGAACTCTCGAAGGCTGAGGCGGGTTATTTACCCATTTATACCCAGGCCGTTGCCATTCCTCCCTTGTTGGCGGCACTGATCCAGCAATTTTCGGAGCAACTCCTGGAACCGGAACCGATTTTCTATTTGGAGTGTGCGGCCAATCTCCCTCCGGCACTGGCGGATCCAGAGCGATTGCAGCAAGTTTTAGTCAACCTAGTTGGGAATGCGCTGCAACATACCCGACGGGGATCGATTACCCTGCGGGCTTGGAGTACGGATCAGCAACTTTGGATTGCGGTGATTGATACGGGGGAGGGAATTAGTCCAGAAGACTTACCCCATGTATTCGAGCGGTTCTGGCGGGCATCGCGATCGCGCGATCGCGATGGCACCAGTGGCTACACCACCGGCACCGGCATTGGGTTGGCGATTTCTCAACGGTTGGTGGAACTTCAAGGGGGAAGGATTGTGGCAGAAAGCCAACTGCATCAGGGCAGTACCTTTCGGTTTTGGTTACCCTTGGCCTAGGAACTACCTGAGATCAACGGCACTGCAACCTGCGGCCGGGAGCTACTAGTTGACGTTTTTGTCACAGTTGGTAGGCATTTTTCAGAAATGCAGCTAACCTATGACTTAGCTGCCTAGGAACCACTTGCCATGAACCGTCTTCGCGTCCTTGCAACCTGCGTACTGCTGGCTCCAGTCTGGGCTAACACCCCAGCGATCGCAGAAAACTTGGAAGATACCCGACAATTACTAGCCACCAAAAATTGTCCCAGTTGTGACCTCAGCAATGTGGGCTTGGTGTTTGCCAGTCTTGCCAAGGCAAATCTGATGGGGGCAGACCTCAGCAACGCCAACCTCAGCCGCGCGAACTTAAGTGGTGCTGACCTGCGGAATGCCAATCTGGTTGGGGCCAATCTGGTCGGAGCCAACCTGGGAGGGGCAAACCTCAGTGGAGCCAATCTCACCGGGGCAGACCTGCGCAGTTCCTTCATGAGCAATGCTCAAGTCCAAGGCACAATTCTCAGCAACGCCAATCTCCAGGGTGTGGTTGGTCTCCCATCCCAGGCAGGGAATGCCGAAGATTTTTTTAGTTGGGCGCTTGCTGCCAGCGACTCCCGCAATTATGGCCGTGCCATTGAAAACTATGGTCAGGCTCTGCGGCTTGATCCCAAACTCGCACCCGCCTACCTGGGACGGGGGTGGCATTTTTCCAGATGGGAGATAACAAAGCAGCCTTGATGGACTCGAAGAAAGCAGCTGACCTATTTTTAGCCCAGGGAGATCAGGAGGGCTACCGCGCCGCCCAGGATTTTGTCAGCCGCCTCGAAACCCCTGAGAAGAAAGATCGCTTAGCTGCCGGAGGATTTGGGGGCATTGTTACCCAAGTATTCTCCCTGGGAATCACCGTCCTGAAGATGCTGGCACCGTTCTAGCGGCAGCATCAGCCCCCCGCAGCAAAAGTCGCCATAATCAGCGCCGATAGCAACAGACCGGGGCTGAGCAGGAGGACAAGCATCAACAAGTCGTGGGGAGTCATAACAGTTGCTCGCGATTGTAAGGTCTTAAGATTGGGTCAAGATCACCCTAAGCTCAAAATGTCGCTTCCAGCGCAGATTAACTGCCAATTTTAAGGATCTGCCCACCTGGAAACACTGTGGGTGATCTCCAGTCTCCATCCCTTATTGCTGTTCCCAACTTATGAAACGGCGTCGAGTGAATCAGCGAACTCAAAGAGTTCAAAAATCTTTCCGTTTACCAACCTTGAATGAGATGGGGTTGGCAGTAAAAGGACTTTCTTTCTGCCTTGGGATTGTGGAGTTTTTCTGGAAGGGCTCTGTTTCTGGGTGGCTCCCTATTTCAATCTGATCTCTCCCGGCGATCGCCTATCCCCTTGGTTGTTCACGAGTGTACCCTTAGGGATTGGTGGTGCGGTTCTGATTGGAGCTAGTTCCTACTTTATCTCAGATACCAGTAGCCGCCTCCAGGGAACTCAGAAAACCCTGATGGTCTGGTTGGGTCAGGCAGGAGGAGGGTTAGGGTTGGTGGGAGTCATGTTTCCCCTGCTGATGATTGCCTTGGAGTTTATTCTCCAGACGGTTAAACACCTGCTGGAGTCCTCAGGATAAATCAACTCCAGACCTGATCAGCACCCATGGCTTAGAACTTATTGGTCTCAGGCCGACCGGAACCGACACCCGGTTGGGTCAAGAAGAGGTTTTGAGCCGCTTCATTCTGGTAAATGCAGCTAATTTGGGGAGAACTCTCTAAGGTGCCGGTAAACCCAAAGGTATTCATGCGGTTGCGGCAGTCTCGTACCTGGTCGGATGTCAGCAATTTGCGTTGTTCCAAAATTCCCCAGTTCGTGCTCCGCAACACACAACCTGGCTGCATCTTGGGCTGGGAAACATAGACGTTAAAAGGGTTTAAGGTGACAAACACCCGAGTATCCATCACCATGGCACTGGCTCCAAACTCCACACATACTTCTGGGTTGGGAGCACTGCGATCAATAAAGTCGCGGGTGGCTACGTTTTCTGGCCCAGAGGTGGCAACAGAACTAAAGCCAATACCCACGCCGACACCCAGGATAAAGATGCCTCCCAGAATTGCTAGAGAGGTGTAGTTGAAGGTGGCGGCGGCGGGAGCAGCTCGGTAGGCACGGGGGGGGAGAGGTAGCGGGTCGAGATCGGCGGGCCATGGTGATTCAGAAGATACCAAAACAGCAATAAAGCCAAACAGGGGCAAGGGTCAAAGATCGGCCAACGGCCATTACTCCCTTCCCAGTATAAAGACTGCACTGTTGTCGGCAAGGTTTATCCAGCAGTGTCCCCTGAAAATCAACGACAGCGTCAGGGTTAGCAAGGACTTAGGCATTGAGCCTTCGGGGCTGCGATCGCCAAGACTGCGGCCAGACCCAAACGTCATCATAACCAGATGCCCCTTGCGATCGCCACACTTCCCCAGCTTGCATGGTGTGCTCTTGGGGCAGGAAGTAGCGATACGGGTTAGGGTGAATGGAGATGCGATGCCCCATCCAGTTGAGGGCGATCGTGTCTCTCTGGAGCAGAGTGACCCAAATATTTGTCAGGAGTGTGTGATGACGCGGGAACAGCGCCTAAAATCCTTACCTGAAATGATCCTGATGGACAGTTTAAGCATCTGCTGGGGCGACTGGCTGGATTTGCGAGTTCGCATCGTCCAAGTCGCTGCGTCTGGGCTGGTATCCCCCTTGATTTATATTCTGGCCTTTGGGCTGGGATTGGGCAGTTCTCTGGATGCCGTCACCAAGCCCCTCCAAGGCGATTCTTACCTGGAGTTTATTCTGCCAGGAATGGTGGCCCTGTCTTCCATGGTGATCAGCTTTGGTGGGACGACGTTTTCCATCTGTGGCGATCGCCTGTTTACCAAAACCTTCGAGGAGATGTTGTTACTGCCCGTCCATCCCCTGTCCCTTTACATCGGCAAGATGATGGCAGGGGTGCTGCGAGGCTTGATGACCGCAACCTCGGTGATTCTGGTGGCGATTCTCTTTACGGGCAAGATTTGGAGCTTCTTCAACCCCCTGTTTTTGCTCTTGGTGGTGTTGAACTGTGCCGTTTTTTCCGGCTTGGGGGTAATTGTAGGATTGACCGTGCAATCCCTAGAAAGTGTGGGGCTATACAACAACTTTGTGATCATTCCCATGTCCTTCCTGGGAGCAACGTTTTTTTGACCCTGGTACCTTACCCCCTGGCCTCAAAGCCCTGGTTTATTTGTTACCCCTCACCTACACCAGCCTGGGTCTGCGAGCCGCTGCCTACGCGTCCCTGGCAGAATTTCCCTGGTATGCAATTCCCGTCCTCTTGAGCTTTGCCATCCTCTTCGGACTGGTGGGGGCTTACCGCTTCGCCCATCAGCAGGACTAAGTTGTCTTCACCCCAATGGGACAGCTGACATTGGTGCCACCCAACCCACAGTAGCCATGGGGGTTTTTGGCTAAATATTGCTGATGGTAGTCCTCGGCGTAGTAAAACTCAGGAGCATCGAGAATTTCCGTGGTAATCGCCCCGTAACCCGACGACTTCAGGGCTTCCTGGTAAGCATCCCGAGAGGCGATCGCCGCCTGTTGCTGTGCCGATGAGTAAACATAAATCCCAGACCGATACTGTGTCCCAGCATCATTGCCCTGGCGCATACCCTGGGTGGGGTTATGGCTTTCCCAGAAGACTTTTAAAAGACCTTCATAGCTGATAATGCTCGGGTCGTAGACAACCCGTACCACCTCATTGTGTCCCGTCATGCCACTACAGACTTCCTGGTAGGTGGGGTTGGGGGTGATGCCTGCGGCATAGCCCACTGCGGTGGTAAACACCCCTTCCAGTTGCCAGAATTTGCGTTCCGCTCCCCAAAAACACCCCATCCCAAACATGGCCAACTCCAGACCGACTGGGTAGGGCGGCTTCAGGGGATGGTGGTTGACAACGTGCGTGGCTGGAACGGGCATTACCTCAGAACGTCCCGGCAAGGCTTCCGTCGGGCTGGGCAGGGTCATTTTTTTCCCAAATCCAAATATCGCCATTTGTGTTTAATCCGGATACAGGTGCTCTGCTCCTACCATACTGCACCCGTTGGGATTGCTGCCATGGCCATAGGGGCCGCGATCACGGCTCCAGAAACAACAAAAAGGAGGGCGTGAGTCGCCCTCCTTGATCAGAAATCACTCCAGGATCGATAGCAGCAAGTACCTACTCCACCCCTTCAATCCGATCTTCGACTTCCTGGTAAAGTTCCCGCAGCAGGTTGAGGTTGGCTTCACTGGTTTCCCAATAGCCACGGCCATTAACTTCCAGCAAGGTGGCAACCACTTTGCGGAATGAGTGGGGGTTCAGGTTCATCAAGCGTGTTCGCATCGCTGCATCCTGAATAAAAGTGGCGTTGGTATCTTCATAGATCCAGTTATCAACCGCCCCAGCTGTGGCGGACCAGCCCATGGTATTCACCAGCCGCTTGGATAGCTCTCGCACCCCTTCATAGCCATGGGAGAGCATCCCCTCATACCACTTGGGGTTCAGCAGTTTGGTACGGGCATCTAAACGCACGGTTTCCGAAAGGCTGCGCACCTGGGCATTGGCGGTGGTGGTATCAGCAATGAAGGCCGATGGGGTTTTACCATCCTCCCGCAGGGTCGCTACCACTTTGGTGGGGTCGGAGTCAAAGTAGTGGGAGACATCGGTGAGGGAAATCTCGGAAGAGTCAAGATTCTGGAACGTGGCATCCACGGTTTTCAGAGCCGTCTCAAAGATCTGGCGGGATTGCTCCATCGTCCCAGGACTATCGGAGGTAAAGGCAAAGGACTTGCGAGAGAGGAACATATCTTGCAGTTCCGCCTCACTCTCCCAGGTGCTGTTCTCCACCGCTAGGTTGATATTGGAGGAATAAGATCCCGAGGCATTGGAGAAGACTCGGGTTGCAGCTTGGCGGAGATTAATCCCCAGATCTTCAGCCTGTTTGAGGGCATGCTGACGGACAAAATTCATCTCTAGGGGTTCATCGGCTTCGGCGGCCATTTTCACCGCTCGATCCAGAAGACCCATTTGGTTGAGGAACAGATCGCGAAACACCCCCGAGCAATTGATCACCACATCAATTCTGGGCCTGCCCAGCTCTTCGAGGCCAATGAGTTCCAACTTATTGACCCGACCCAGGGAGTCAGCCACCGGACGCACCCCCACCAGCAACATCACCTGAGCCAGGGACTCCCCATAGGTCTTGATATTGTCAGTTCCCCAGAGGACACAGGCAATGGTTTCCGGCCACTGGCCGTTGTTCTCAGCCCGTTGCCGCGCCAGCAGTCGATCGACGACAATTTGGGCGGATTGCACCGCCGCAACGGTGGGAATCGATTGGGGATCGAGGGCGTGAATATTCTTCCCCGTAGGCAGGACATCGGGATTGCGAATCGGGTCGCCCCCAGGGCCAGGGAGAATGTACTCTCCTTCTAAGGATTTGAGCAACGCCCCCAATTCATTGTCGGCAACGATTTGCTTCAGACAGAACTCCAGATATTCAAATAAGGGCTTGATGGCAGCGGCATCCACCTTGGGATAGCCATGCTGGTGCAGAGATTCCAGCCACGGCTCTTTACGCCCCATATTAAAGAAATTGAGCACCGCCACCCGTTCAATCCGGCCCTCGGCATTGGTTTGTTCCTGAACCAGGGCAGAGACAGCGGCGCGAGTTGCCAGGGTGATGTCTTGCAAGAGTTGAACATCGGCCAACACCCCCCGATCGTTATTGCGGTAAATGTCATCCAGATCCCGACCCAGGCTATTAGCAATGATCCGAGGCAGTCCCAGGGTCTCGTTTTCAGGACGATCAATACTGGCAATATTGACCAAGGTGGCGATCGCCTCTTCGGCACTGGGCGGCTTGCCAATCACATGTAATCCACAGGGGAGCAACCGCGACTCAATCTCCATCAGGCGTCCGTAGACCTGACCGACGACGGTATCCCGCTCCTCCGAGGTCATCTCCTTGCCGTCCCGATCCGGCAGGTGGATATCCTGATCCAGATTCACCATCCGGCATTTGTCCATGATGGTGTTGACAATGGAAATTCCTCGGCCACTGTCTTTGAGGGTCTGGTAGGAGGCTATCAGCTCACTCAATTCCTTCAACCCCTTGTAGAGGCCGGCATTTTCGGCGGGGGGAGTCAGGTAGGAAATAGTCTCGGCATAGGAGCGCCGCTTAGCAATGGTGGCCTCGCTGGGGTTATTGGCTGCGTAGTAGTAGAGGTTGGGAATGGTGCCAATCAAGTTATCGGGGTAGCACTCCCCAGACATGCCCATCTGCTTCCCAGGCATGAACTCCAGGGAGCCGTGGGTGCCAAAATGCAGCACTGCATCGGCTTGCCAGATTTGCTCCAGATAGGTGTAGTAGGCCGCAAAACCGTGGTGGGGGCTAGCCGAGCGCGAGAAGAGCAACCGCATCGGGTCACCTTCGTAGCCAAAGGTGGGTTGGACGCCGATAAATACATTCCCGAAGTGCTTGCCGTAAACCAACAGGTTTTGGCCGTCACTATTGAGATGGCCTGGGGGTGGCCCCCAGGAGGGTTCTAGGCGGTCAGAATAGGGGGTCAGGGCTTCGTACTCTGGCACTGACATCCGGTAGGCCACATTCAGTTCAGGACTACTGTACTGCGCTTGGGCATTGTGGAGGACTTCCAGCATCAGGGCCTCTGGGGTTGCTGGTAAGCCGTGGACATCATAGCCATTGTGCTGCAGAGCTTCCATAACTTTATAGATGGAGCCAAACACATCCAGGTAGGCGGCGGTGCCAACATTGCCTTTATCCGGGGGAAAGCTAAAGACGGTGATGGCAACGTTTTTTCTCCATCTTGGGCTTACGTCGCAGGTTTGCCCATTTCAGTGCCCGTTGGGCGACGGCTTCAATCCGATCTTGGAGGGCGATGGACTTACCCGTGGTGCCATCCCGTCCTGAGAGAATAATCGGCTCAATGGCTCCGTCTAATTCTGGCAGCGCAATTTGCAAGGCCACTTGAATCGGATGCAAACCCAAATCGCTATCTTGCCATTCCTCTGTGGTTTGGAAGACCAGGGGCAGCGCCACCATGTAGGGGCGGTTCAACCGCTGAAGCGCCTCGATCGCCTTGGGATGATCTTGACGAGCAGGGCCACCCACGAGGGCAAACCCGGTGAGGGAAATCACCGTATCCACCAGGGATTTCGATTCTCGGGAGCTGGGCTCATAGAAATAGGCATCGACGGGCTTGGAGAAGTCCAAACCTCCCGCAAACACCGGGATGACTCTGGCTCCCATGGACTCCAGTTCCTGCACCATCGCCACGTAGTGGGCATCATCCCCGGTAATCAGGTGGGTACGCTGCAAGACTAAACCAATGCAGGGCGCTAAGGGATCTTTGAGATCGGCGGCAATATCGCGGCGGGAATTAAACCAGTTTAGATACTCCCGCACATCTTCAAACATCATGGGAGCCAAGGGGTGCCAGATCCCCATATCCGGATAGGTAACGGGTTCTTGATATTGGAGGCGATCGCTGGCTTCTTTTTTCAGCACATACTTGTCTGCCAGCATCAACAGGAAGTTCTCCAAGTTTTCCTGAGAGCCACCCAGCCAATACTGGAAGCTGAGCATAAAGTTACGAGCATCCTGAGCCTTGTCCATGGGCAGGTACTTAAGCACCTTGGGCAAGGTTTGCAACAACTTCAGCATTCCGTCTTGGAAGGACGACCCCGACTGCTCCTTGCGCTTTTTCATGAATTGGGCGATCGCGCTTTTCGATTGCCCTAACTGAGCCATGGAGAAACTCCCCAATTTTATTCAGGCGCATCACCTGGGGCATGGAGGGAAAGACCACCGCTACATCCAGGCGATCGCGGTAGGGTTCGACTGCAGATACGATCTTGTCGGCCAAATCTTCTAGGAAAATCAGAGAGGCGATGAAAATATTGGCAACTGCCACATCCCGCTGAAAATCAGCATAGTTTTGGGGATCGCGGAGTTCTTCGATCAGGTAGCCACTGACCTCAACAGCAATATTAGGATTATGCTGGTTAATCGACCGCACCGCCGCTGAGAGGGCGCTTTGATACTGCGGCTCTAACACGACATAGACCACCTTGATCAAAGACCGTTCCCCCAGACCATCGGGGGCAATGTGGCGAATGGTGGACTTGACGTGAGTGAACATGGGATAAAGCTCCTTTATTGCGCCTTCAGCCTTCATTTACAGCCCTTGGCTGCAAGAACCTGAAAATCAATCAGGTCGCAAAACGTTGCATTCATCGTTTTAGCAGAAAATGCTTGCCAGATGAGGGTTTTGGCCCCCAGATGACACAATTTGATAAAAAGACTGAGATGTTTTTTAATTTTTGTTTATAAAAAATGGAGTAATTGCTCAGGTTTATGTTTCTGAAAGTCTCGGGGAATTTCCAGTTTAGGATAAAGGAACATCTCAACTGCGATCGCGGTTCCATGCCCAGCTGTCCCCGTTGTCAGCAATTTATCAAGCCCTCAGTCTATGCCCAGGCGATCGCCTGTCCAACCTGTCAGGCTCCCCTCAAAGCCTTTGGCCATCCCGGCATTCCTCTCCATCATGCCAAGGGTCAATCTTCCCTCTGTGTCTCCTGCACCTATCATCGAGACAACAGTTGCAGCTTTCCCCAACGGCCCCATGCCAGGGACTGCACCCTCTATCGTCAATACTTTCCACTGCAAGCAATCCAGGCAACACCCCCCCGCAGCGATTTCAGCCGGCAACTAAGGCTTTGGCAGCAGCGGCATGGGCTTTGGATCGCGATGGTGAGTCTTTTGGCTGTGAGTATTTTAGTTACCCTGATGGGAAGACGGTAACCACTCCTGACACCGATGGATCACCATTTTCCCTGGCACAGAAATGGATCAGCCCTTGTCACTTCAAGTTCTCAGAAGCCGAAAAATTTTAAAGGGTACTCATCAATATAGAGCTGGGGGGCAATGTTAATACCTCTGGGATCAACGGTTCCAAGGGCGTTGCAGTTTCTCGAAACACAGGGAGGTCAAACCAGAAGGTCGTCCCCACACTCACTTCGCTCACGAGGTGAACCTGACTGTGGTGCTTCTCCATAATATTGCGCACAATCGAAAGTCCCAGCCCCGTTCCTTCCAGGGTGTGAACGCGGTTCTCGACTCGGAAAAAGCGATCAAAGATTGCCTCCTGATCCTCCGGATCAATCCCAATGCCAGTATCCGCAATTTCAATCCGTAGTCTGCCAGGATCGACGGGGGAGGACAGGGGCAGCAGAGAGGCACGAATCACGACCCGCCCGCCAGACTGGGTAAATTTCAGGGCATTCCCCACTAAATTGGCAAATACCTGTAATAGCAAGTCGTAATTTCCCAATATCGGCGGTAGATGGGGTTCCAGCTCCTGACATAGCTCAATGCCTTTGTCTTTGGCATTGAGTTGATTCGAGCGCAAGGTCTGCTCCACGGTTGCACTGACATCAACCGCCTCAAAATTGTAGCGTTTGCAGGATTCGAGGCGAGATAAATCCAGTACATCATTGACGAGGCGGGTGAGCCGATCGGTTTCCCGGTTCGCCGTCTCTAGAAATTCCAGGCGTTCTGACTCACTGAGGTCGTCTCCGTACTCGTGGAGGGTCTCAATAAAAGACTTGATGTTAAACAGCGGTGTCCGCAGTTCATGGGAGACGTTGCTGATAAACTGACTCTTGGCTTCATTGAGTTCGGCTTCGCGGGTAATGTCTTGGACGGTGATCGCAATTCCTTTAGTGCTTTCTCGATGCTGATCCAGCACCGTCATCAACAACAGGCGCACGGTACGATTGAGCGGTTCCTCCAGGGTGAGACGAAATTCAGCTCCCTCCAACTTGCCAGTAATCATGTCACAGAGGGGTTGCTGCAGTTCCTTCTGCACCGTGGGTGAGAGGTGTTGAAGCAGATTCTGCCCCAAAATCTCCTGGGTCTCCCAACCAAAGATGCGACGAGCGATAGGATTGACCAGGATAATCTGCTGGTGGATGTCAATCAACATCGCTCCATCCGCGATCGTTGCCATTAAGGTTTCTAGCTTTGCCTTCTCGGAGGTTAATTCTTCAATATTCTGCTCTTCATAACGCTTCAGGCGCTCTGCCATATCATTGAAGCTACAGATCAGCTCTCCCAGTTCCCCACCGAGGGGGAGATCAATTCGTTGTTTAAAGTTGCCAGCTGCAATATTTTTTACCCCAACCAGCAGTTCCTTAATCGGTTTGGTGATCGTCAGGGCATTAAAGACAGCTCCCAAAATCATCATCACCCAGATGGACACAAACACCGCAGTGGTGACATCACGGGTCAGGTGGGATGAGATCATCAGGGTTGGGTTGGGATTAATGCCAACGGCGAGCACCCCTAGATATTGACCTTCATGGTTCAGGGGAATGAACACATCGGTGACTTCACCCGCAGGGGTGAGATGTTGCCGAACCATTGGCAGTTCGGCCTTCTCCGCAAAGTTGTCGGGCAGTTGAATCCGCCGCCGAATCGTCAGAGAATTCTGTACTTCTGACTCTGAAAAGGGAATGCCGAGGAAGATTTCTCCATCCGCATCGGCATAGAGCATGTAGCGCACACTGGAGGTACTGCTATAAAAGCGGTGGGTGAACTGTGCCAGCTCGGTGCGGTGATCTTCAGCCACCAAGGGAGCAACGTTAGCAGCCAACAGGAGCCCCAGATCGCGGCCAAAGCGGGTATCGTTGAGGTGGGCATCCTGCTGAATGGTGTTCACAGCCCAAAATGTCAGACCGCTCATCAGCAGGGAAACGACTAAGGTTGCCGCAGCCATTAGTCGGGTCTGGAGGGTGAACTCAGACCACCAATGGGTCAATAGTTCACGGAAGTTTCTCAGCAGTTGAATCAAGGCGGAGCATCGGGGAAAGATAGGGATCGCTGATGCAAAATCAGCTCAGTATACCTAAATTCTAACGGCATTGAGCGGGGGTATCTAGGCTATCGGTTGGAGAAGGCGGTGACCAATGTCTCGCCGGTAGTATTTGCCCTCAAAATGGATGCAATTAGCCGCTGCATAGGCGTGGGCAATCGCTTGGTCAAAGGTTGCTCCCGTAGCGGTTACCCCTAACACTCGCCCCCCATCGGCGATCAACTTATCTGGCTTCATCTGGGTGCCCCCATGAAAGACTAGGGCACCGAGGTCGGTGGCTTCAGGAATACCCGTAATCACCTGCCCCTTGCGGTAAGCGTCGGGATAGCCCTCGACTGCCAGAACCACACAGGCTGCTTGCTCTGGCTTCCAGACAATCTCCGGTTGTTGCTGGAGCTGCTGTTGAGCACAGGCAAGTAAGAGAGGTTCGAGGGGACCCTCTAGCAGGGGTAAAATCACTTGGGTTTCCGGATCCCCAAACCGACAGTTAAATTCAATCACCTGGGGATCGCCCTGGGGGGTGATCATCAGTCCGGCGTAAAGTACCCCTCGGTAATCAATTTGGCGATCGCGCAGGGCAGCGATCGCGGGTTCCAAAATCTGCTCCTGGATTCGCTGCATCAGCGTCGGGGTGACGAGGGGAGCAGGGGCGTAAGCTCCCATACCGCCCGTATTGGCACCAGTATCTTGCTCTCCAATTCGCTTATAATCCTGGGCGGCTACCAGGGGGCGAATGGTCAGTCCATCGGTGAGGGCTAACACCGAGACTTCTTCACCTGTCAGGCAGGACTCAATCACTAGGGTGTTGCCTGCGAGACCAAACTTACCCTGAAATGCCTCCTGAATCGCAGTCTGGGCAGTTTCCAAGGTAGTTGCGACGGTCACCCCTTTGCCAGCGGCCAATCCATCTGCCTTAATCACAATCGGCACCCCCTCTCTTTGGACATAGTCCCAGGCTGATGCTGGCTCTGTGAATACTGCGGCGGCAGCGGTGGGAATTCCGACGGCTTGCATCAGGGTTTTTGCCCAAGCTTTACTGCTCTCAATTTGGGCACCCGCCTGGGTGGGGCCAAACACGGTTAACCCTTCCTGGCGCAAATAATCAGTGATGCCAAGAGCAAGGGGAAGTTCAGGGCCAACAACGATCAGCCCTGTATTTTGGACCTGGGCAAAGCGGGCAATCCCTTCAAAATCATCCACATTCAGCGGCAAATTTCGGCAGCCCTCCAGACTGGCAGTGCCCCCATTCCCCGGTACACAAAACACTTGGGTGACGACCTTGGATTGCAGTAACTTCCAAGCTAAGGCATGTTCTCGACCGCCATTACCCACAACTAAAACTTTCATATGATCCTCACTTCAAAATCATCAACTGGATGGGGCTGGCCTGCCACTGCCTATGATTGGGAACTGAGACAGAACCCCAATCGCCTGTGGTAGCTTAAGTTCATAAATGGTATGGAACCAGTTACCTGCTGCCTCTAGAGCCGAAGGACGAAACCATTAATGGTTTGATTAATGATCGTTGGCGAAATCAAATTTTCTCACCGCATCAAATGCATTTCATTATGTCATGTCATCCCAGATCCCTCCGCCCAGTTTGCCGGCAACGCTGGTACATAGGGGTGGCTGCGTTGAGCCAGGTAACCCTGCTACTGGTTGGGTTCAGCCCTCTCCCACTCCTGGCAGAGACACCTGCCAAACCCTCAGCCTTCCCATTCAACCCCCTGGAAATGACCACCTCCGATCCCCTGTTACCATCGGGAGCTGGGGATCGTCCCCTATCAAAAACGGAGCGCGTCTTTCTCTTAAAAGCGGTCAATGAACTCAATGCTCAAGGGACAGCTGCTTTTACCGCCAAGAACAAAGTCTTGGCCTTTGAGATCTGGTTTCGGGAATTGCGCCTGCGGCGCTATTTAGGGACATTAGATGAAATTCAAGCCCTCGGGCGGGTGGGCGATCGCGCGTGGAAGGAGAACCAGGCCACCCATCTGCGGGTGATTACAGAACGGCTGCAAGCGATTGAACTGGGTCTCACCAGCCCTCCGTTGCCGCTCTCGGAATTGGTGACTTTACAGTCGGCCCTAGGGCAATCCTACGAGCAAATTCGGGCTCCCGAATTGGCCTTGGGTGTTTATGGGCAGTTGATGGCTCGGGCGCGAGCCTCTGGAGATTTGAAGGCGCAGGAGCAATTTCTCACCATGATTGCCGAAGTCTATTTCAACTGGTTCGACTACCCCCAGGCCACGGCTGCCTATCAGGAACTCCTGGTACTGGTGCGCCAAAAGCCAGCGCCTCTAGTGCTGACCCCGCCCCGGCGATCGCCCACAACCAGTAATCCTAGCCAACGCAACACCCCCGGTATGCCTCCGGGAGAGCCGCTGACTGAAGTAGAAATTCTGTTACAACTGGCTTACCTGGCGGAGCAAGATAAAAAACCAGAAGCCGCGATCGCGGCCCAGGAGCAGTTAATTCAGATCTATCTCAAAGCCCAAGATCCGAAGCCAATTCCGGCCTTAAAACTGGCGATCGCCCAGAACTACCAGGCACTCAATCGCATGGATCAAGCCTTGAAATACTATCAGGAGACCTACAACCTGGGCGTTCCTCTCAACCAATTTGTCTATGCTGCGGATGCCCTGGAACAGGTGGCTAACTTCTACCGTTCCCAGAACCAACTCAAAGAAGCCTTGGGGATCTACCAGTATTTATTAGATGTGAATCAACAGTCCGACAATCTAATGGGGCGGATGACCACCTTTGATCAAATGGGGCAGATTTACCTGCTGCAAAAGTCATATCCCCAAGCGATCGCAGCTTTTCGACGGGGGTTGGAGCTTTCCAAGCAACTCAACTACCGGCAAGAGTATTTCCAAGCTCGCATTCAAGAAGTCACTCGCCAACAAGCTCAGTAGAGCGATCCCGTTCTCGGTACAATGGGGGAGAGCAATTCTAAGCATTACTGGCGAATCATGCCCAAGACTGTTGCAGATGTCATGACCCCCGATCCAGTTGTGGTACAACCGGAAACCCCACTCCAGGAAGCTATTCAGATTCTGGCAAAGCGACATTTCAGTGGCCTGCCCGTTGTCAATGCTGCCGGAAAACTGGTCGGTACATTGTCAGAAACAGACTTGATGTGGCAAGAAACAGGTGTCACCCCCCCTGCCTACATCATGCTGTTAGACAGTGTGATCTACTTAGAAAATCCCCTCCGACACGAACGCGATCTGCACAAGGCGCTGGGACAAACCGTCGGCGAGGTGATGAGTACGGAACCCTTGACCATTCTCCCCGATCAGTCTTTGCCGCAAGCGGCTCGGTTAATGCACGAACAGAAAGTGCAGCGCTTGCTCGTGGTTGATACCCATGGGCAAGTTATGGGAGTGCTCACCCGGGGTGACATTGTACGGGAAATGGCTGGTAGTCAGTCCTGAAGCTGTTTATCCAGCCAACCTAGATTTCTTCAAAACATTTATAAGCTTGATTTCACTTAAAAATATCCATTTTTTCATGCCGTTATGAACCCAACGCCGGAATCTGTCCAACAATTGCTCCAGTCAGAGGATTTGGGCGATCGCCTGCGCGGTGTCAATCACCTCCGGACTCTCGAGCCACACCAAGCGTTTGAACTCATTCAGACTGCAATTGCCGATGCCAATCCCCGCGTGAGATATGCTGCCCTTAGCCAAATGGCAACCCTGGGGAGTCAGGATCGAGGCCGATCTCAAACCATTCTC
The DNA here is from genome assembly GCF_000775285.1 of Neosynechococcus sphagnicola sy1. Lineage (NCBI taxonomy): Bacteria > Bacillati > Cyanobacteriota > Cyanophyceae > Neosynechococcales > Neosynechococcaceae > Neosynechococcus > Neosynechococcus sphagnicola. The sequence goes on from NZ_JJML01000016.1 coordinate 61,732, forward strand.
CGCGATCGCCTCCTCAATGAGCGAGAAATGGATGTACAGGCTGCGGCGGCCGATGCAATCAGTGCCTTGCATTTAACTGAGCTGTTTGAAGATTTAGAAGCAGTTTATAACAGCACCCCAGAATGGCTGTTGAAATTTAGCATTGTTGCTGCCTTGGGAGAACTCGGAGATCTGCGGGCGTTACCGCTTTTGGAGGATGCCCTCGATTCAGGAACTGACTTACTACAAATCGCAGCGATTGGTTCCCTAGGAGAACTGGGGGATCAGCGAGCTGTGCCCCTGTTAATTCCCTATGCTGCCCATACTGACTGGCAAATTCGCTATCGCGTGGTTCAGGCTTTCCAACGATTGGGAGGCCCCGACACCCTCGGAACCCTGGCACAGTTAGCCAGTGATGCCGTCGAACAAATTGCTAACGAGGCTCAAGCTGCTTTAGAAGCTAATCGCTGAAAAACTTAAAACCTAAGCCTGAAGAGGCTGTAAAGTTGCGTGTACCATGCCGTGTCCAGCCTCTAGTTCCGCTGGGGGCTTTTAACCGAGCTTGTAAAGCTTGAGGGGCTTTTTTTCCATGCCTCCAGGTTAGGGGGTGGGGGACTCAGCTGACTCAGAGCCACTGGGGGGGGCTACCCTCCCCTGGTGGTAGGTTGCTTCCAAGATCCTCCAAGACTTCTGGCAAGGCAGCCGGAGAGCGACTCGGAGTGGCAAGAGTGCGATGAAAGTAGTCCTGAAGCTTGCGCCCAGAGGGTTTCGAAATCACTGGGGACTGAGGGGAAAGCTCTGGTGAAGCCGTAGCCGTCGGTGTCAATTCAGGGGTAGGTGCTAATCCACCGGGTGTAGTCTCTCCGGAGGCTGGTTCTTTAACTTCAGAAACTTCAGAGGCATCCGTAGCTGGGGAAGGAGGTGGCGATGCTACGGGGGTTGGGCTGACCGGAGGACGACGGAAGCGATTCAAGAAACCCTCTGCTGTCTTCGGCATGACTGGTTTCACAGGCTCTGAGAGCTGGGAAACAGGGGGGACTGGGGTTTCTAGAATAGCTGGCTCTGGCTGAGAAATTGGTGAGGGGTCAGGAGCAGGCTTGATGGGGACAGTTGCGTCTGCCTCGACCTTGGGTGGTTGGGGAGTTGCTGTCTGGAGGGGAGACGGCGCAGACAGCGTGGGGGCTGGGGAACGGGATAGCACCGATGGAGCCTCGGGTGATGCTTTAGAGGGATTCAGATGCTCGGGTGAGGGCATCGGTGTCTGCACGGGGCTAGGAGAAGCTGTTACAGCAGACGGGACGAATGAGGGAGTTGGCTTAGGGGTCTGTGGTTGATAAGTTGGATCAACAATGCCGCGAGCCTCTGCCACCGTCAACTCTCCACGCACAAGCTTGGCAAGCCCATCTTGACCATTGGGCTCGTAGGTAATCAATCGCACTGAATTGTTAAAAAACCATTCTGGAGCAGTCTCCCCTGCTGATCCAGATACTCTAGCTGTACCCAGTTATTCCCCGGCTGAAAGCCCTTGAGATAGAGGGGTTGCCACCGATCTAAGAGAAAGCTTTGACCGTTGATGGTGCAGCGAATTCGCCAGTCAGCCACGTCATCCTCAGCTTGCTCTTGAGCAATTAGATGTAACGGCGCATTGGTGAGGTAAAAGTCTAAGAGAATTGGCTCTGCCCCGTAACTACCTGTGGGACGACTGTAAGTCAGTAGCGGCAGCTCCACACTGGGATAGTTATCATTGGTTTTGGTAAAGACATGGAAGGTAACTTGAGCATAGGCACCCTCATTTTTAAAACTTTCATGCCAGGGACGGGAGGCAAACACCCGCAAGGTATGGGTTCCAGGCTCTAGATCTTCCAAAACCAGCGGCTGACTGATGTCATAGACCATAGTGTAAGGCTGATGATCCAGTACAACCTCTAAATGAGGTCCCAGACCCAGTTTGAGGTTTTGGAAAATCGGCAAGTCCCGAACTTGAAAATTCACAGCCAGGGTGTTATCTGTGATTACCTGATCAGGCTTGGGGGTCAAAATCTTAACCTGAGGCTGGTAGCGATCTAAGTCTTGGCGCAGTAACTGTATGACCCCTGGCGGAGAGACCTCAGAAATTTTACCGACTCGCAGCGTTGGACGAGAGCCAGAGACAGATGTATCTGATACTTGCAAGCGATCGCCGCACCCTTGCAGGTTTCCCAACAGCAGCATTGCTATCAGAACTGACAATACTGCTCTCAATGTCCGTTGCCAATTGATCCTTAACACGCCACCTGCTCCCACCTGATGCTTGCTGACTGCTGGAGTCTCCCATAGGGAACTATAGCTGAAAAGCTCAACCTCCTCTTCAGATCACTGTCGAATTGAGAGGGTAGCGATGAAGGGCTGATCCTGAAGCAATAGTCTCTGTATCACAACTTTTACACCTTGACGATGCCTCAGATGACTGGAATTATCCATCAGGCTCAATTGCTACCATAAAAATTGGCATTGCTTAATCCAACTATGAATCGAAGATCTTGACAATGCCACAAGCCAAGTACAGGTAAATTTTGTGATTGCCAGAAAGAGTAGATTCATACCGCTAATCAGCAACGCCCAAAAAATTTCCATATATATATACATAAATCATAAATAGATAGACATCATGTCTTCACTTGACCTCCTATCCCTCTCAGGCCAATTGTTCCTCCCCATAAGCCTTGACTTTGGCCCATCCATCCTCTGAACTTGTAAACTTATATGAAAATACTTATCAATCCAGTTTTTTAAGTATTGTTGAGTTTTGTGTGACTGCAAGACCCTCCCTCAGGGTAAAAGTAATGTAAATGCCTGCACACCAAGGAAGAGAGCCGACCTTGAATTATTGTTAACTCCGACCAAAAGCGTCGTTAGGCAAGACCTATAATGCACGTTGAGAACTCCATCAAGGCAGTCTCCATCACGGTTCTAGTCTAGTTTTTAGGTTAGATAAGTGATCTGGATTGTGGTCTTCTGTCAAGTAGATGCTTAGAGTACAGAGTTACAAAGCTCAATCTGGTCTCATGAACTTGTGGTTTAAGCCCGTTCTACCTAGCTATTCGGCAGTCAAGCCCATCAGCAAGAGAAGCCAGTTACCCTCTGGTAACTACCGGGATGGAGTAATCCTCGTTCCTTGTTCAAAGAGAGGAGAATCTCGATGACAATTAGTCCAACAGAGCGAGGGAAAAAGGTCAGGGTTGCTGTAGATAACGATCCAGTGCCAACATCCTTTGAGAAGTGGGCACAACCGGGTCACTTTGACCGCACCCTAGCCCGAGGGCCCAAAACCACAACCTGGATTTGGAACCTCCACGCCAACGCTCACGATTTTGATAGCCATACTAGCGACTTAGAAGACGTATCTCGCAAAATTTTTAGCGCACATTTCGGCCATTTAGCCGTTGTGTTCGTCTGGCTGAGCGGAATGTACTTCCATGGTGCCCGCTTTTCAAACTATGAAGCTTGGTTAGGCAACCCCACTGCAATCAAACCCAGTGCTCAGGTTGTCTGGCCAATTGTGGGTCAAGAAATTTTGAATGCAGATGTCGGCGGCGGCTTCCACGGGATTCAAATCACCTCCGGGTTATTTTATCTGTGGCGCGCCAATGGCATTACAAATTCTTACCAGCTTTACTGCACAGCGATTGGTGGCCTCGTTATGGCTGCCTTGATGCTATTCGCCGGTTGGTTCCACTATCACAAAGCGGCTCCCAAACTGGAATGGTTCCAGAATGCTGAGTCAATGATGAACCATCACCTGGCTGTCTTACTGGGTTGTGGCTGTTTGGGTTATGCAGGGCAACAAATTCATGTTTCCCTCCCGATTACAGCTTGCCTAGATGCGATTGATGCTGGGAAGCCCTTGACCATCGGCGGCAAGTTGATTAAAGCAGCCGCAGACATTCCCCTGCCTCATGAGTGGATTCTCAAGCCCGGTCTAATGGCAGAACTGTATCCCAGCTTTGCCAAGGGACTGACTCCATTCTTTACCCTTAACTGGGGTGCTTATTCTGACTTCCTTACCTTTAAGGGAGGGCTGAACCCCGTGACCGGTAGCCTGTGGCTGTCTGATACGGCTCACCATCACTTGGCTCTGGCAGTGCTATTTATTGTTGCGGGTCACATGTACCGCACCAACTGGGGCATTGGTCACAGCATGAAGGAAATTCTGGAGGCTCACAAGGGTCCCTTCACTGGTGAAGGACACAAGGGTCTTTATGAAATCCTGACCACCTCGTGGCATGCTCAGTTGGCAATCAACTTGGCGCTGGTAGGCTCTCTGAGCATTATCGTGGCTCAGCACATGTATGCCATGCCTCCCTATCCCTACATGGCAACGGACTACTCCACGCAGTTGTCACTGTTTACCCACCATATGTGGTTAGGCGGTCTTCTTTGTCGTCGGTGGTGCGGCTCACGGTGCCATCTTCATGGTGCGGGACTACGACCCCGTCGTAAGCCAGAACAATTTGCTGGATCGGGTCATTCGCCATCGGGATGCAATTATCTCCCATCTGAACTGGGTCTGTATCTTCTTGGGCTTCCATAGCTTCGGTCTGTATATCCATAACGACACGATGCGTGCCTTTGGACGTCCCCAAGACTTGTTCTCAGACACGGGCATTCAGTTGCAGCCGATCTTTGCTCAGTGGATTCAGCATATCCATGCCTTAGCTCCTGGTGGAACGGCACCCAATGCCTTAGCCTCTGTCAGTCCAGCTTTTGGTGGCGACATTATTGCAGTGGGTGGCAAGGTTGCCATGATGCCCATTGCCCTGGGGACAGCAGACTTCATGGTGCATCACATCCATGCCTTCACGATCCATGTGACGGTGTTGATTTTGCTTAAGGGTGTCTTGTTTGCCCGCAGTTCACGTCTGATTCCTGATAAAGCGAACCTTGGTTTCCGGTTCCCCTGTGATGGTCCCGGTCGGGGTGGTACTTGCCAGGTTTCTGGGTGGGATCATGTCTTCCTCGGTCTGTTCTGGATGTACAACTGCATCTCTGTGGTGATCTTCCACTTCAGTTGGAAAATGCAGTCTGATGTCTGGGGCACTCTTGATCCGGACGGTACGGTCTCCCACATTACTGGTGGTAATTTCGCCCAAAGTGCGATCACGATCAACGGTTGGTTGCGTGATTTCCTGTGGGCACAGGCTTCCCAAGTCATTAATTCCTACGGTTCGGCTCTCTCCGCCTACGGTCTAATGTTCTTGGGTGCTCACTTCGTGTGGGCTTTCAGTTTGATGTTCCTGTTCAGTGGCCGTGGCTACTGGCAAGAACTGATTGAATCCATCGTCTGGGCTCACAATAAGTTGAAAGTTGCACCCGCCATTCAACCACGTGCTCTGAGCATTATTCAGGGTCGGGCTGTTGGGGTTGCTCACTACCTCTTAGGAGGAATTGCCACCACCTGGGCATTCTTCTTAGCTCGCATGGGTGCTATAGGATAACGCCAAGGAGGATTCAGTTAGAACTATGGCAACTAAATTCCCCAAATTTAGCCAAGACTTGGCCCAAGATCCGACAACTCGTCGGATTTGGTACGGGATTGCCACAGCCCACGATTTTGAAAGCCATGATGGCATGACGGAAGAGAATCTTTACCAAAAGATCTTCGCTTCCCACTTCGGCCACATTGCCATCATTTTTCTGTGGGCATCGGGTAGCCTGTTCCATGTCGCTTGGCAAGGTAACTTTGAGCAGTGGATCAAAGATCCACTGAATATCCGTCCCATCGCCCATGCGATTTGGGACCCTCAATTTGGTAAGGGAGCGATTGACGCATTTACCCAAGCGGGTGCCTCTTACCCCGTGGACATCTCCTACTCTGGGGTCTATCACTGGTGGTACACCCAAGGGATGCGTACAAATGGAGATCTCTACAGCGGTGCTCTATTTCTGTTGATACTGTCGGCAACGTTCCTGTTTGCTGGTTGGTTGCATCTCCAACCCAAGTTTCGGCCTAGCCTGGCTTGGTTCAAGAATGCTGAGTCTCGCCTCAACCACCACCTGGCAGGTTTGTTTGGGGTTAGCTCCCTGGCTTGGACAGGTCACCTCGTTCATGTGGCCATTCCAGAATCTCGGGGTCAGCACGTTGGCTGGGATAATTTCCTGACGACATTGCCCCATCCCGCTGGTTTGGCTCCGTTCTTCACGGGTAACTGGGGGGTATACGCCCAGAATCCTGATACGGCCAGCCATGTGTTTGGTACCTCTCAGGGTGCAGGCACTGCGATTCTCACCTTCTTAGGTGGGTTCCATCCCCAAACCGAGTCTCTCTGGTTGACGGATATGGCTCACCATCATTTGGCGATCGCCGTCATCTTTATTGTTGCTGGCCATATGTACCGGACGAACTTCGGGATTGGTCACAGCATCAAAGAGATTCAAGAAGCCCATAACCCACCCAAGGGCACTCCCTTTGGCGGCATGATCGGTGAAGGTCATAAAGGAATTTACGACACCTATAACAACTCACTGCACTTCCAACTGGGATGGCACTTGGCTTGTTTGGGTGTGATAACCTCCGTGGTGGCTCAACACATGTATTCCATGCCACCTTATGCCTTTATGGCGAAGGACTTCACGACCCAGGCAGCCCTCTATACCCATCACCAGTACATCGCTGGGTTCTTGATGGTGGGTGCGTTTGCTCACGGTGCGATCTTTTTCGTCAGGGACTACGATCCCGAATCGAATAAGAACAACGTGCTAGCTCGGATGCTGGAGCACAAAGAAGTCCTGATCTCTCACCTGAGTTGGGTTTCTTTGTTCTTGGGTTTCCATACCTTGGGCTTGTATGTCCACAACGATGTTGTCGTAGCCTTTGGGACGCCTGAGAAGCAAATTCTGGTTGAACCCGTATTTGCTCAATTCATTCAGGCTGCCCATGGCAAGCTACTCTATGGGTTTGATACCCTGCTATCGAACTCCAGCAGCCTTGCTTCAACCGCCTGGCCCAACTACGGTAACGTTTGGTTACCCGGTTGGTTAGATGCCATTAACAGTGGGAGCAACTCTCTGTTCCTCACCATTGGCCCTGGAGATTTCCTGGTTCACCATGCGATCGCCCTGGGTCTGCATACCACCACCTTGATCTTGGTGAAAGGTGCGTTGGATGCTCGTGGTTCGAAGCTGATGCCCGATAAAAAACGATTTCGGCTACAGCTTCCCCTGTGATGGTCCTGGTCGGGGGGGTACCTGCGATATCTCAGCGTGGGATTCCTTTTACCTGGCAATGTTCTGGATGCTGAATACCATTGGTTGGGTCACCTTCTACTGGCACTGGAAGCATCTCGGTATCTGGTCGGGTAACGTAGCTCAGTTCAATGAAAGCTCAACCTACCTCATGGGTTGGCTACGGGATTACCTGTGGCTATACTCGGGTCCACTGATCAATGGCTATAACCCCTTTGGCACCACCAATTTGTCCGTCTGGGCTTGGATGTTCTTGCTCGGTCACTTGGTGTGGGCTACTGGATTTATGTTCTTGATCTCCTGGAGAGGTTACTGGCAAGAACTGATCGAAACCCTGGTTTGGGCTCACGAGCGCACCCCTCTGGCGAACTTAATTCGCTGGAAGGACAAGCCAGTGGCACTGTCTATCGTCCAAGCTCGCTTGGTCGGTCTGGCTCACTTCACCGTTGGCTACATTGTCACCTATGCAGCCTTTGTGATTGCTTCGACGGCGGCTAAGTACGGCTAGCCCCGGCGCTAGTTTGACTGCATGAATCCCCTGCCCCTGTGGTGGGGGATTTTTGCATCATCTGTGTCTGGAGTTCAGTAGGATCAGATCAGAGAGTTGGTGAGGAAGCAATGGCTGTCGATCCGATGGATTTAATTGAGACGGGAGATGAGGAGCCGGAGGATCAGGCGGGTCAATCAGGGTCCCCTGGGGAGCAGCGTAAAAGTCAACTGAACAATGTGGTCGCCATTACCGTGGCATTGTTGGCGACTTTTATGGGAATTTGTTCCGTCAAAGCTGGCAACATTGCCCAAGAAATGCAGCAGGCACAGGCTGACAAGATTGACTACTGGGCTTGGTATCAAGCTCGCAATATCCGCCTGCAAATTGGGCAGGCAACGCTAGATCAATTAAAACTGGCTGCCATCACCCAGCCTCCAGCACTGCGACCCGCCTATCAAAAGCAGATTCTGGCCTACCAGGAATTTGTCAAGAGCCAGGCGGAAAAAATGTCGAGCCTTCAGACCAAGGCGGAGGGATTTCAGACAGCCTACGCAGCCTTAAATGATCATGATGACCAGTTTGATCTCTCAGAAGCTGCCTTAACCTTGGCGATCGCCCTGCTGGCACTGACCTCCCTGTCGCAAAAACGCTGGCTCTATGGACTGGCAATGTTTCCTACGGCAATTGGCATCTTGATGGGATTGGCAGGGCTCTGTGGTTGGCAACTGCACCCAGGCAGTGTGAGTCAGCTCCTCTCGCAGCAACCTGTGGTTCAACCTGTGGCGATGAAATTGGCCTATGACCCTGGCAATTGATTTTGGCACCAGCAACACCGTTGTCGGTCGCTGGAATGCAGTCACCCAAAAACCTGAAACCCTGAGTTTACCGGGTTTATCAATGCGTATGGGGCAAAATCCCCCCTTGATTCCCAGTCTGGTTTATGTGGAAGATGCTGCCCTCCATCAGGTAGTGGTCGGACAGACCGTGTGCGATCGCGGATTGGATCTGGCTGCTGATCCACGGTTTTTTCGCAACTTTAAGCGAGGAATTGGCAGTTCTATCCAGGGGTTTTTACCCGAACTTGATGGACAGACCGTTGATTTCAACCAGGTTGGACACCAGTTTTTTACGCCAGGTGATTGCTGGAATTCGGGCGTTGCCACTCCCCGTAGACTCCCTGGTGTTCACCGTTCCGGTGGATAGTTTTGAAACTTATCGCCATTGGTTGGGGCAGTTAAGCCAATCGTTGCAGGTGGAGCGGGTACAAATGATCGACGAACCAACGGCGGCGGCACTAGGCTATCAGATGCTGGGGCAGGAGTTGCTACTGGTGATTGACTTTGGCGGTGGCACCCTTGATTTGTCTTTAGTGCAGCTGGCAACCGGAACATCAACAGCCTCAAGGCCCTTGGGGTTGATTCTCAAGTGGGGAAATCAGCAATTAGCGGAGCGTTCCGGACAGCAACCCAAAATAGCACGGGTTTTGGCAAAGGCTGGACAGAACTTCGGCGGTAGCGACATTGATTACTGGATTACCGATCATCTTTGTAGCACGCTGGGACTCACCCCATCCCCCTTGATTACCCGTCTGGCTGAACGGCTGAAAATTCAGCTGTCCCTTCAGACCCAAGGGAGTGAGGTCTATTTTGATCCGCAAACCTTTGATAGCTATGAACTCTTCTTGGATCGGTCGCAGTTGGAGCAGATTCTTCAAAGCCATGGGGTTTTTTCAGCGTCTGGATGAGAGTATGAGCCAGATTGCCCAGCAAGCACGTCGTCAGGGGGTAGAGCTATCTGAGATTGGGGCGGTGCTGATGGTGGGGGGAACGGCGCAAATGCCCGCCGTGCAAACCTGGATGCAGCAATATTTTGATTCGGGGAAAATTCGCTGCGATCGCCCCTTTGAAGCCATTGCCCAGGGTGCTCTACAACTGGCTCAGGGCTTTGAATTACAGGACTTTCTCTACCATAGCTATGGAATTCGCTATTGGGATCGTCGCCAAAATCGCCACAACTGGCATCGCTTGATTCCCTCAGGACAAGCTTACCCCATGGCAGAACCCGTGGAACTGGTTCTCGGTGCTTCTGCGGCCAATCAACCCAGCATTGAATTAGTGATTGGAGAGTTGGGAGCAGCAGCCTGTGGTACGGAAATTTACTTTGATGGTGATCGTCTTGTCACCCGCACCTTAGGCAGTGACCAGACTGCTGTTCAGCCCCTAAATGATCGGGAGGGGGGACGAAGTATTGCCACCCTCGATCCCCTGGGCTATCCCGGCAGTGATCGGATTAAGGTGCAGTTTTACATCGACAACCAGCGTTTCTTGAGGATGACCGTTAAGGATCTCTTGACAGCGAGAACCCTAGTGGCAGATCAAGCCGTGGTGCAGTTGAGTTAAACCACCGTCAGATCCATAAATGCCTGGATTAAGCCTCAAATAGCCATTGCTGAACCCGACTTAAGCTCTTCCAGTCGGGTTGACGACCAAGACCCTCAGCGATGTTTTGCTGAATTTCATCCCGCAGTTCCGGTACCGCCAATATCAGCTGTCCTGCAAGTTCAATGTGTTCCCGCACCCCCTTTTGGGAGGTCTCAAGCATTGCCAGAGCGAGATTTACCCGAGCCTGGGGATCTTGAGGATTCAACTTCACTGCCTTTTGAGCTGCTTTATAGGCTTGACTAGGCTTTTGGGTCAGCAAATATAACCAAGCCAAACAGGTCCAGGCGGTACTACTTTTCGGGGAGCGATCGCACACTTCTTTGAAGAGCGGAATCAAGGCTTCAGGATCTTCCCCAGCCTTGTAGCGTTCAACACCACTATCAAAGAGGGCTTCAATGGTCTGAGTCATGGAGAGATTACGCAGAGAACGACTTACCACAACCACAGGTCTGGTTGGCGTTGGGATTGGTGAATTGGAACCCGCCCCCAATCATGGCATCACTGTAGTCTAGAACCAATCCATAGAGATACAACATACTCTTGCGATCGCAGACAACTTTGAAGCCCTCGTAGTCATCGACTTCATCGGATTCTTGAATATTGCTGGGATCTTCAAAAGTCATGGTGTAGGACATGCCGGAGCAGCCTCCCTGACGCACACCCACACGCAGGCAGAGATCAGTACCCTGTTTCTCACGGAGGGCGATGACCTGATTCAGGGACGCATCGGTCATTTGAATACTACGTTTCGGAGTTTGAGTTGCTGTAGTCATGGGTTCGGTGTAACTCCCTGGTGATGGTTCAACCAAAATGCCAAAATGCAATCCAGCACTTCACAGGACAAAGACTTGCCTTTCCATTGTATCGGGGGAATTCAACGAATGAATCACTAAGAATCACATTTGCTGAACCGGGAGCATCCCACTTTGGAAGAAAGGTAACGGTCGGCGATATCAATAGGGTCAGATTTACCAGAGACACCAGACGTGGTTGGCTCTATTAGTTTAGATGGCGGCAAAGTCTGCTTACCCTTGCCCATTCTCGGGGAAGCTAGCTATTGGAGAGACTATAAAGCTCCCTGACTGAATGAGCATTGGGTGAGAGCCTGTTTTAGAAATGACCTGAATCTGACGGACTGGATTCAGGCTCATCGATTGGCATACCCCTTGGTCTGGAGTCTGTTCTAGATTTATTGAAGAATGCAGTATGCAATGCCTATCAGAACTTATGTACTTATTTACTTATCTGCGGCAACATGCTTCGCGTATTGTCAATTATCCTGATCTTCAATCCATGGCTCTCTATCCCATCCCCATTGGTTCTGGAGCCGTTGAGTCTGTGAAATTACTCCAGTTGACGACTTGCAAGACTAGCAAATAATCCTTGCTCAGACATTAACTCAGCAAACGTACCACATTGAACAATTTGACCTCGATCCATCACATAAATACGGTTGGCTTTGCGAATTGTGCTGAGTCGATGTGCCACAACAATGCGGGTGGCTTGCAGTTGACTCAGAGTATCTGTAATACTTGCTTGAGTTTGATTATCAAGAGCACTTGTTGCCTCATCAAAAAAGATAATTTTAGGGTTATGACCTAAGGCTCTGGCAATCATCAGACGCTGAATTTGTCCACCAGAAAAATTGTTACCACTCTCATTAATCCGAGTTTCAAGTTGCATTGGTAAGGCAGCAACTTCATCGGCTAGATTTGCTTTTTCTAAGGCTTCCCATACCTGTTCACGACTAATATCCTCACCACAGGAAATATTTTCGTAGATTGAACCAGATAGTAGACGGGAATGCTGAAGAACAAGACCAATCTGACGGCGAATTAAAGGCAAGTCCAGTTGGCTTAATTCCTGATGATCATAGTATATTGCTCCCGCTTCTGGTTGGTCAAAGCCAAGCAACAGTCGAAACAGGGTTGATTTACCTGACCCGGATGGACCAATAATAGCAACAAACTCTCCAGGAGAAGCCTCAATATTAACTTGATTTAAGGTGAAGGGTTGATCGACATTGTACCGATAACACAACTGGATCACCTGTATATACCCTTGCAGTTGACCAGGGTTACGGCAATCGGCTTTGATTTCCAGCTGTGCTTTTAAAATAGGTTCAACCTGTCGCCACAGAGTGACTACCGGGAGAAGCGAGACCAATGTGTAGGTAAACTGAGTTGCATTTTGGAAAAAATTAGTATACAGAATATTAAAGCCAATAAATGTTCCAGTCAGGATATTCCCTTGCTCTAAGTTAAAGCCAATTACACCAAACAAAATTGCTGTACTTGCTATTGTCGAACCGTGGTTAATTAATCTCAGACTATCTCCCCAGGTTTGAGTTCTTAAAATAAGCTGTTGCCGTTTACTGTATAGTTCACTCCAGGTGAGAAACGCTCTGGGTACTGCTCCAGTGACTTGGAGGGTAGTAACTCCCGAAATAAACTGAACAATCATTCCATAAAGATTACCTGTCATCTGGCGCATTTCTTCATGTATCTTCAGAATGAAATAGGCATGAATTAATGTAGCAATGGTAATTAAGCTGATCAATCCAACAGCTATCCAAGTTAAGGTGGGATTGTATAGAAACATCATGCCAACATTAGTTAAGGATATAACTCCTGAAATAATTGCCTGTAATGTTGAGCCAGTTAGCAATTTTCTGATTTCAGTTACACTGAAAACTCGATTCGTTAACCCACCACTGGAATACTGACGATAAAAATTCATCGGTAGATCAAGTACTCGATCCCAAACAGCTGATTGCGTATCAAATTCTGCCCATGTTTCTACTCTAAGTAAGATCATACTTTGAATAAACTGAAAAAATGCTACTGCGATCGCCGACCCAATTAATCCCATTCCGAGCTGAGCAAGCAATCCATAGTTTGAATCTGGAATTGCCTGGTCAATTAATATGTGATAAAACTGTGCTGGAATATGGACAAGTAAAATCTGTATAAATAGTGCGAATACCAAAATCAAACCTAGATCTAACCATTTACCATAAAGTGCAAAGCTAACTAAATCCCAGGCTCTTTGTAACTCACGTCTAAGCGGACGTGTAAAAATAAATGCAACGTCACTAATCTTACCGGCAACGTCTTCATTGATTAAAGAAAATTTTTTTGTACTGGGGTCAAATACTTTATAGATTCTACCTGATTGAGGGATTAAAGCAATGGGTTCTTGCTTTTCCCGCCAATAGCTCAACAGAAAACCTGAGTCTTTAACCCACCATTTTCCTAACAATTTAACGGCTCGCATACGAATTCGCGAAGCTCTGGAAATCTGTTGTAAATTCTCTTTTAATGATTGATTTCTGTTAACTAAATTCGTAGCAAACTTAATCCCTATCTTGTCGCCGATCTTTTTTAGTGAAGCAGATAATGGATCAGCATCTCGATTATTTATTTCGTCGCCTGATAAAACGTCTTTAAGCTTACAGTATGCACTTTCAATATTCTTAAAATTATGATAACCATAGTCGTGTAAACTTTTTTTCTCCTGTTCAATTCTTTCCGTGTGTATCTTACTAAGCCAGCTTAGGTATTGGGAATGAATCCATTGCAAGCCAAGTATTTGAGATTCATTTCCTAAGTAATCAGGTTCAATAATTTTCAGTTTTGCTGATGTTATTGCCTCAATCCTTGTGCTATGAGTAACTGGAATAGGCAGTCCGATCGGTAAATCTACATAGCCCTGCCAGCGAATATTTCCCTGAACAGCTGCTATCCAGTTACAACCTCCCGCATCAGTACGAAATAACTCACCTGATTTTAATTCATTGATATTTTCATCTGTGATTGCTAACTGTGCTGGATTCGACAACAAAGGCTGCATAGTTCCATACAGGGTTTCAAGCCATCTTGCTATGGTCTGATTTCTAAATTCAGCCTCTATCGGATAGATTATTCCTTCACCTAAAGTTTGAACAAACAAACTGAATTCCTTGCAAGCAGGTAATCCATATATGACTAATCCAGGGGGGATATTGAGTAATCTGTATCTTCTTTTGCTGCCTGCAGAAGTATAAAATAATATGGCAAAACCATTTTCCAAAGACCAGGTTTGAGCTGGTTTTCCAGTCAGCTCAAATGTATTACCAATGACCATAAGTATTAAGAATTAATTACAGAAATTTTTAGCTATTGGCATGTATAGCATACTTCAATAAATACAGGCATGCTAAATGTTTAAGATTTCAACAAATAGTAGGCTGAGGGTATGCCCTAAATTTTACCCCCCAGCCAATGGAAACGCTCGAACAATTTAATCAACTGGGTGCATGTTACTTTGGAAGGTGCATAATTGGGGTGTCAGTGCAACGAGGTAGCTAAAATCTTATAAATATAAATACCATGCTTTATAACGGTTTCTGGTAAGGGCACCTCGAAAAACAGAAAGAATTCATGACAATAGCGAGGACAAGGCAGGATCTGTTTGAAGCTAGAGATAGGCTGGAAGAGAGTCAGGGATGGGCAAAGGCTTTAGCAGAATTGAGAAACGCCGACAACGACTAGAAGCGTGTCAGGACAAATTGAGAGACCTCAACGAGATAGTGCCGTGGGAGGTATTGCGCTAAGTCCTAGAGCAACTGCCAAGGCAAGCTCGCAAAAGCTCAGGTGGACGGAAAGCCATCGACCCGCTGATCTTGTTCAAACTCTTAATTTTGAAGCAACTCTATAACTTCAGCAACGAAGAAGTGGAATACCAAGCACACGACCAAGGGTGATTCCGACGGTTTGTGGGCTTGTGTGGAGGAGGGGAGATTCCGGACGCGACGACCCTTGGAGGGTTTGACCAGCGATTGAGACAAGCCAGACTTATTGAAGTGGTCTTTGAGGAATTTGCAGGATTTCTGCGGCAGTCAGAGTATGAGGCGTAAGGGGGGCAAATCATCAATGCCACCCTAATCCCAGTGCCAATCCAGCGCATCAGCCGAGAGGAAAACAAACAGATTAAAATGTAAATATACTACACTCTCTTGTCAAGTTGGCGGGGATGGCAGCAGTGTGTTCAGCCTGTGTCAATACTCTGGAGATTGTCCCGTTAGAATGGGTTGAGTCGTTTGTTAAACCATGAAAAAAACCTCGGAGTGAGGGCAGTCTGAGGGCAGGGCTGTTTCATTCTAAATTTTAGTATTTTATGCATCTACGAGAATGCGCGATTCTAGACTTCAGAGGTTTTATCTCTCGATCGCTGAAATGCTCAAAAATCGTTACCTCTATTTAGAATGAAATTCCCCTGGTCTGAGGGAGGGAATGAAGTTGATTCAAAGCGGGTTGTTAGAATTACAGGTTGGTAGTATTAACCTTTATATGTGACCCCTTTAGGAGCATTCTTTAACCACCTGGGAACAAACTGGCTGGAGGATGAGGTAGAGGCTTGATTTGGATCAATATCATTACTTGCCTTAACAGATTTGGTTTCCTCAACTTTGTTTGTCGGAATAAGAGACTCAATCATGGGAATTTCCATCCCCTCAACTTGACCAGCAGCAGCGGATCCCCACTCTACCCTTAAATAGCCTGCTTTGACATCGCCGCTATAGCCCGCAGCCTGAATTCCTCTCACAAAGTCATCCGAAACGCCAGTTGCCCGGTAACCAAGGATCCGGGCATCAGCAGGAACGCCCAAAGCCTGAATTTGTTCAGAAGAAAAAACTTGTCTACAGTGTTACCAACAAATTGCTCAC
The DNA here is from genome assembly GCF_000775285.1 of Neosynechococcus sphagnicola sy1. Classification (NCBI taxonomy): domain Bacteria; kingdom Bacillati; phylum Cyanobacteriota; class Cyanophyceae; order Neosynechococcales; family Neosynechococcaceae; genus Neosynechococcus; species Neosynechococcus sphagnicola. The sequence continues at coordinate 77,570 of NZ_JJML01000016.1, forward strand.
AGATCGGGGTTTGTTGATTAATCTGTAAACCAGAGATACTGGAAGAAAGACTTTGAGGCATATTGCTAAATGAACCGCCGTTGTCCAAGTGCTTCTGTTGTAAATCTTTCAAGCTGGACCACTTGATCATTTCATTAATCATTCCTTGTTGACTAGGAGAGCGGGAAGTGACATTTGAAGGGACGTTTGGAGAGTACGAGGTTGACCTTGAATTGTTAACCATGACACCGATTCCAAGCACGGCCAAAGCTTCGGCAGCAGCACCCTTACCCACGTAAATGGCAGCAGCAGCACCGACAGCAAGAACGCCACCCCCCAAAACTTTTGTTCCGGCTGAGTCTTTAGTATCTATATAAACCTGTTCTGCCCGAGAGACAGTATTTTGCTGAATGTCACGCATTTTCTCAATGTTACTGAAACCGTCGGAGGTTACATCGTAGTACAGCCCCTTAAACGCTTGTCCAACAGTGTAACCAAATTCTAAAACGCGACCCCCCCACTTCACCGAGAAAATCATCAACTGCGCCACCGCCAGCAATGCCCTCTAGCTCTTGCGGGGTGAGTTGCCGTTCAATGTCTTGACCTTCTGTTTCGTTCATAAAGCCTCCTGAGTAATGGTTGAATGATTGATGAACAGTTTGATAATAGTCAACCGATGTGCCAATCCTGTGACTCTAAAATGACTGAACTGTTGATGATGTAACTGTAGGAGGTGGGTGTGGCAGTAGTGTGCTCAGGGTGTGTCAATACTCTGGCGATTTTGCCGTTAGCATGGGTCTGAGAATTGGTCGAACAATGAAAAAGTCCCTGGATCTAGCGATATCCTTAGGGAGTTAATAGAGTGGATCGAACGTGGGCTGAAGATGAATTGCTAAGAGTGCAAGCTGAGAGAGGTCTAAGGCGGATTTCATTTCGCCCATACTGGCAATTAGGGTGAGATCCTGCCCAACCCTTTAGAAGATGCAGGAAGTTTTATCCCTCCTGTAGCAGGTTTCGTTTCCTCAGCATTATTCTGCTGGGTGTTGCCGAGATCGATCAAGGGTACATTCTTGTGGACTATAAGGGTTTCATTATTTCCAGAATTAATTGAGTAATCTACCTGGAGATAGCCCAGCTTGGCATTGTCGTTCAAGCCAGAGTCAGCTTTGAATTCTTTCACGAAATTGGCATCAGCATCTTTGGCACTGACATAGCCAACAACACGGGCATCATCAGGAATACCCATCTTCTGGAGTAGCTCAGCAGAACAAAACTTGTTTACAGTGTTTCCAACAAGCTGCTCACCGATCGGGGACTGTTCATTAATCTGTAAACCAGAGATACTGGAAGAAACACTAGAGATTTGATAGATTGGTACTCCGTCTGAACCATAACTTATAGGTTTAGGCATACTGCCTACAGATCCGCTAGAATTATTGCGACTTGTTAGCTGCGAGAGTGGTATTGCAACAATAGCAACCGCCCCTAGAGTGCTCAAAGAACCAGCGACAGCCGAACCACCAGCGTAAATGGCACCAGCAACCCCAGCAACAACCACACTTCCTCCCCCAATTTTTGCTCCTACGGTATCTTTCGCGGAGTTATAGACATCACTCATGCTGGGGTATTTCGCATCAATTTCTTTTGTTCCAGCGTAATCCCCGGTAGCCATGTAGCCCCGCTTCATTTCACCTTTGCCTACTTCGGAAAGACCAGCGACAATACCCCCACCCACTTTGCCAAAAAAGTCCCCAACCTCGTCCCAAAAGCCGCCTGCAATGCCTTCTAGCTCTTGCGAGGTGAGTTGCCGTTCAATGTCTTGACCTTCTGTCTCGTTCATAAATATTTCCTTAGAAATGACTGAACTGTGAATAATTTAACTATAGACGTCAGATATAGCAATGGTGTGCTAAGAATGTGTCATTTTTCATTCGCTCTGAATCGACAGCATCCGATAGTAAGCTCCTTTTTCTTGCCAGAGATCTGAATGAGTTCCCTGTTCAACAACCTTACCTTTCTCCATCACAAGGATGTGGTCACAGTCTCGAATAGTACTGAGTCGGTGGGCGATGAATATACAGGTTAGTCCCCTGGATTGTAAGCTGAGCATCACCTGTTCCTCCGCCTCAGTATCCAGCGCACTCGTTGCCTCATCAAAGATACAAATCGTAGGGTTCCTGACCAGAGAACGGGCAATCTCAAGCCGCTGACGTTCTCCGCCACTCAGGTTCATTCCCCCCTCCAGCAGGTAGGATTGGTAGCCCACTGGTAAAGTCATAATTTTTAGGTGAATATTAGCATCCACCGCCGCCTGCACAAGATCCAGATCAGAAATCGTTTTGTCCCATAATGTAATATTTTCTTGAACCGTTCCAGAAAAAATGACACTACCCTGGGAAACATAGCCAATCGATTGATTCAAAACGGCACGGGAGATGGTCTTTTTAGGAATATCATCAAGTAAGATTTCACCCTGCCAGGGCTGGTAAACGCCAAGTAGTAGTTTTGCGATTGTACTCTTGCCAGAACCTGACCCGCCTACAATCGCAAGTCGTTGCCCAGGTTCAATTGATAGATTAAAGTTTTCGATAAATGGCTGATCAATCGGACTGTAGCCAAAGAAAATATTTTTAAGAGAGACTTTACCCTCTAATTTGAGTCCTCGAAATTCAACCTGTTCAGTTGAGTTGGGGGTAGGAGAGGCAAACTGAAAAAAATCTTGATCTTTAGAAACTGTGTTATCCAGCACATCGTCAAGACGAGCAATGTCACCAAATATTTCTTGTAAAATACTACCCATTCCGACCAGACGTAGAATTGGTTCAAGAAATAGTTGCATCAAGGCTTGAAAGGCAACCAGCATACCCAGGCTCATCTCACCTTTCATGACCTGTAGGCCACCTACAATAATCAAGGTCATATTGGTCAGAGAATTGAGAGTTGACGGTAAAATACCGAGAATTTGTGTGGGGACTGCTAGCTCCTGTTGAGAGTTAATAGCTTTTGAGTACAGACCTGCCCAGCGGTTAAAAAAGTAAGTTTCAAGCCCAGAACCCTTGATTGTTTCGATCGCTTGTAGTCCACTAATTGTGGTGGCCATCGCCTGCCCCATCTCTAAACCCAGGCGTAAGTTTGTATCCCTTCTTTGCCGAGCAAACCAGTGCAGGCCAAGTGCATTGATCCCAGCCAGCAATAATGCAATTAATGTTAATGGTATACTGTAAGTTAGCATTATGATGCCATAAACTGACATCATAACAATGTCAATCAAGGTTTTACTTAGTTCACCAGAGAGAAGTTGAGCAACAGCATTATTAAGCATGAACCGACTACCGATTTCTCCGGGCGATCGCTGATCATAAAAACTGGTTTGTAAGCAAAGAATATGTTCTATAAACTCAGCCGAGAAAATTATTGACAGACGATTTTGTAGTCTACGCAGTCCCTGATACTGCCAAAAATAAAGCAACAGTTGTAGCAAGGCAATAGCAGTAATAAAACTCAGTAGAGGTCTGAGCCAGTCCAGTCGATTTTCAATCAAAACATTTTCTATAAAGGTTTTGGAAAAAATTGCTATTGCCAGACCAGGAATAGTCAATAAAAAACCAGCAACTACTAAATAAATGAGTTCAAGCTTTGAATTACTTTTAATAAAGCGTCTAACTAAACTGGGAAAAATTTTAGGGGGCTGGCCTCTGGTGCGAAAATTTGTATCCGGTTTAAAGGTTAAAACAATACCTGTAAAGGAGCGATCGTACTCATCCAGGCTAATCCGACGTCGTCCAACTGCGGGATCATTAATGTAAACGAATTGGGCTTCAAACCCTTCTAAGACGACAAAGTGATTGAATTCCCAAAAAGCAATAAAGGGAGGCGAAAGCTTTTGAGTAGATTCAAGCTCAAGCCGATAGCCTGCAGCTTTGAGTCCATATTTTTCTGCTGCTTTGACAATATTGGATGCTTTACTACCATTTCGAGATACACCGCAAACCTGACGCAGTTCTGCCAGAGGAACATAACAATGATAAAAGCCTAAAATGATGGCTAGAGCAGCAGCACCGCATTCTACTGCTTCCATTTGTAAGATAGTAGGAGTTGAAACACGCTGAGGAATATTTTTCATTATGTAATAACAGGCTGATAAAAAGAAAAGATAGTCATGACTTTTAGAGTAATCAATAAATTAATAAAGTCCAGTCCATTTACGAAGAATAGGCAATACATAGGTGATTGGAGGATTTTCCTCAAGCGTGACATAACCCGTAGCAATTGACCCAGAAGTAATTTTAAAGTTAGGGCCTTTTGATGCAGTCCAAATATAGCCACTTGGGGTTTTAGGATCGGCTTCTAACCGAATAATAGCTTCAATTTTCCGTCCCTTTTCTGTCAAAGCTTCAGCAATGGTCTTATCACCAGTATATTCTTGAGCTGACTGTTCACTAACAGGATAGGGAGTCACAGATAAGACCCGTCCATTAATCCCTCCATGTTCTTCCCGCTTAACTGTATCAGGAGTTACGGATACCTTCATACCTGGAACAACCTTTTTGCCATCTCCAGGTGTGAAATACATCAGGGCTGTTAAGGGAACGGACGGGGATCTGTTGAGCTGAATCTGACCAGCGGGAGTCCCAAGCTGAACAATCTGTCCCTCTGAGACAAGCATATCCAGGATAATACCTGAGTAGGGACTGATAATTTGGCTACGTTGCCGCAGGGTCAATTCGAGTAGAGAAATTTCACCCTTAACAGATTCAATTTTTAGTTTACGCTCTTCATTCCGGGTTTGATCCTGTAAATTAACATTGATAAATTGGCTGTCCAACTCGTTGATTTGAGCACCCAGTTCAGCAATTCGATCAATAGTATTTTGATATTCCTCCTTTGCCGTAGTAATTTCCACATCAACTTTCTCAATATCAGACTGTATTTGGCTCAAAGTGTTTTCAGATCTAATCGCCTCTTCCTTAATTTCAATAAATGAGGATTCTGAAATCGCCCCCTCTTTAACCAAAGGTTCTGTTCGAGAAACTTTGGTTTCTTGGAGATCTACTAAAGCTTTCATTCGATTCAGTTGGCTGTTCAAACCCTGGTATTGCACTTTTAATGATTTAAGCTTTGTATTCCTAATGAAGCTTGCCCTCTCCTGGAGCGATTTGATTTCAGCCTTGATAGTCTGCTTTTTAATTAAGATAGCCCTTTGAGTGAGATCTTTGGATTCACTTTCTAAACCAGCTAATGCGTCTTGTTGGTCTCTCAGCTGCTTTAGCTCTCTATTTTTGTTTCTCAGTTGTAGCTTTAAATCTGGTTGATCAATCAAGCCTAATACCTGACCAGCCTGAACCTGATCACCTTCCTGAACCAGTATCTGGTCAATCCGTCCTTCACCGGGAGCGACAAAGTTACTCAGTTCTAGTGGCTTGCCGGGAGCTTCACGAGGACGTAGTAAAATGCCTTGCCCTTGAACGGTCACAGGAATTTTTCCGAAAATACTCCAGAGCAAAATTGCAAATACAATTGTACCTAAAACAGATAAAGCAAACCAGGGAGTTAAGCTGCGGACAGAAAGTCTTTGGCGAAATATTTCTGATGATGAAATATTTTCTAATGCCTTCGCTCGAAAGGTAAGCTTTGCTTGATTTGTTTCGCTCAATGATTTCGAGGACAGTTGCTTCTGACTCATGAAATTACCTAGCAGGGGGACAAAGGCGATTGGGAGCCTGATATAGCCAGAGATACAGCAGCACGATAAGTTAAAAAAATATAGGTCAGAAATAGTAAGCCCGAGCTATCCTATCAAAATGATAGCTAAACAATATCAGAAAATTCTGGACAATGAACTGCACCAGGCAATCTATCTACTCCTAGTGCTTGTCGTTGGAAGCCTACAACTCGTCAAACAGGTCAAGCTAGAACGCTTAGCTCAATCGCTGCCGTTACCCATTTTATTTCGCCAGTTCAAATCTGAAGTACATCAGTGTCTAATGTAACGGCATTGATCGCCTCAGATGTTTTTTTTACTAAACAAGCTAATATAAATTTTGATGTCTTATCCACATATTTGATTATAATTTAGTTGTAATTATCACCGATAATTACAACGCTTTACCAATGTCCTATCTCTATTTTAAGATTGGCGATCTCTGGACGCTCCTCTATCCATATTCGCCCTGAAATCCTTCCTCGTATAGATCAGCTTGTAGATGCTTTCATGACTGAGTCATTTCCTGCCTTTCATTTTTGTTCGACCTGATATTTTTCCCGGACTGTGATACGCTGCCAACCCTTATTGTATCTCTTCTAAACAGTTCGCTTAAATTTCTTTAGCCTTTGGCTTTGCTGCTCGTCTTCGTTGCTCAGCCTTGGCTTTGGCTGTGTCTGGCAAATAACTCCCATCCTGAAATTGATTGCGTTTAATCTTCCGTGAAAGACTACTTTGAAAGCGATTGATTCTCTTCGCAATTTCTCTCAGCGATAGATGCGTCGTTGTCCGTAACTGGTATAGATAAAATATAGATCAAACCATTCGAGAATTGTAAGATGTATGTAGCTGATTGGGCTGTCCCAATGTTGTACTAAACATCAGACTATTCCTATGAGCCCCTCCTGGAAAGATCTCTAGGGGATGAACTTCGCGCTTGAATGGGCGTTTGAAGTTGCGATCGCTCAACTGGTGAAAAGCGACCAAGATCGTCATAATCTCGCTGTTACACAGTCCGCGTTCTCGCTGTCGTTGCATCGCTCCACTACTCAACAAATGCTGTTGCCATTGCAGTTCAAACTGCTGGCAGATATCATCGACGTGACTAAATATGGCTTCTAGACTAAATATAGGGCGGTGGAGGTATGAAGATTTTTTGGTACTTCCAGCCTATCTGTTCCGCCCTTTTCTTATCCCGAACTCACGTTTGATATGGTCTGGAAGTGTGATCCTGCGAAGCCCTAACAGCGCTGTAGTGATTTGTTACTGGAAAACGGTAATGAGAGAACTGTCCTGATGGGATTGGCAGTGTAAAAATGAAGCCAGGGAGCCACCCCGGTTTTTTCACCCGATAGAATTTGCTAAGGTGAAAGACTACCTCCCCTTCCAGGGGCTTTCCGAGGCATAGCGAGTGGTTTCCTGGCTGCTATCGAGCTAGATGCGGTCTTTGCCTCTAGGAATGGAACGGGAGGAGTTCGCCATGACACTCACGGTAAAGGCTTGTGTTGGACCTTTCTCTCGAAAATCTGTGGAATCAAGTACTGGAGAGGCTTCAGCTACAACTGAGTCGCCCGACCTTTGAAACCTGGATCAAAACAGCAGTTGTAGAGCGGCTAGAGGAGGGTTGTCTGGTGATACAGACCCCCAATCCCTTTGCCCGTAATTGGCTCCAAAAGTACTACATCAAAACCATTGGCGAGGTGGTGCAGGATGTCCTAGGGTATCCAGTTGATATTCACATCACCATCGCCAATGGGGGCGAGGATCAAACCTTGGGAGATCCGGAACTTCTGTGGCCCATCCCCCCAGTGTCTGCTACTCCCGAACCGACCCAGACCAATCGCCCCCGTCAAGCTGACTTGAACCCTAAGTATGTTTTTTCTCGGTTTGTGGTCGGTTCGAACAACCGCATGGCCCACGCCGCTTGTTTGGCGGTGGCAGAATCCCCCGGACGGGAGTTTAACCCCCTGTTTTTGTGTGGAGGCGTTGGACTTGGCAAAACCCACCTGATGCAAGCGATTGGTCACTATCGTTTAGAAATTCATCCTGATGCTCGGATTTTCTATGTCTCTACCGAGCAATTCACCAATGATTTGATCGCGGCCATCCGCAAAGACAGTATGCAAAGTTTTCGAGAGCACTACCGAGCTGTCGATGTGCTCCTCGTTGACGATATCCAGTTTATTGAAGGCAAGGAATATACCCAGGAAGAATTCTTCCACACTTTTAATACGCTCCACGAAGCAGGCAAACAAGTCGTTCTGGCCTCAGATCGACCTCCCAGCCAGATTCCCCGCCTGCAAGAACGTCTGTGTTCGCGGTTTTCTATGGGCTTAATTGCTGATATCCAACCACCGGATTTAGAAACCCGAATGGCAATTCTGCAAAAGAAAGCCGAATACGAGAACATGCGACTGCCCCGCACCGTGATTGAGTACATCGCATCTAGCTACACCTCAAACATTCGAGAACTTGAGGGAGCCTTGATCCGAGCGGTGGCTTATATTTCAATTTCCGGCCTCCCCATGACCGTTGATAACATTTCGCCAGTCCTGAATCCAGCTTCCGAAAAGGTGGAAGCATTGCCCGAAACTGTAATGGCAGCGATCGCAGACACCTTTGGCATCACTCTTGAAGAGCTGAAAGGACACTCCCGACGCCGGGAGATCAGCCTAGCCCGACAAATTGGCATGTATATGATGCGACACCATACAGACTTGAGTCTGCCCAAGATTGGAGAGGAATTTGGAGGTAAGGATCATACGACCGTTCTCTATAGTTGCGAAAAGATCGCCCAACTCAAAGACAATGATCCCACCATTGCCCAAACCCTCCGCCAATTGGGCGATCGCATCAACCTAGCTAGCCGCGCCCAAAGCCGCAATTAAGTTTATTGAGGCAAATGACTCTTGAGGATTCAAGATAGTACAAATTTTTATATCTTTTTCCTGTAAATTTTTCCAAAGAACAGATGAACCTGTGGAAAACCTCGTCTTTTCTGTGGAAATTTCTGTGGATCGTCTGTGGAAAACTCTGCCATGAGCGGGGAAAACTTATCCAAGTAAAAATACCCTGTGGAAAAATAGGGTATTTTTTCCACAGGTTTTCCACAGGTCAAAAGTAACTCAAGCCCTGATGGAAGCTGGTCTTTAAAATTTTTTCCACAGTTTCCACAGCCCCTACTACTACTATTTTAAAAAAGATCTAGATCCGGAACCGTTTAAAGCCAGCGTTAGATTGATTCCAACTGGATTGTTGTGAATCAGGAGTGTTAGGATGCTCCAACAAAGATTTAGCTGGAGAAGCAGGCATTCGCAAGTTACTCCGGTCTGCTACGAGATTCCTATGAAATTCGTCTGCACTCAAAACGATCTGAATACGCACCTCTCTCTTGTCAGTCGTGCGGTGCCGTCACGGCCCTCCCATCCGGTATTGGCCAATGTCCGAGTCGTGGCAGACGAAGAGACTCAGCGGGTGGGGTTTACCGCCTTTGATCTGAGTCTAGGAATGCATACGAGCTTTGTTGCGGAAGTCGAGATGGGGGGCAGTCTAACTTTGCCCGCCAAGTTGCTGAACGATATTGTGTCTCGCTTACCTGGTGATACCGTCACCCTGGATGCTGCTGCAGGTGAAACGCTAGTAACGCTGCAATCTGGTTCCGGTAGCTACCAGGTCAGGGGTATGGGAGCCGAAGAATTTCCAGAACTGCCTGTCATTACGGGGCAGGAAGCCACCCATTTGCCCGTTGATGCGCTGCTGGAGGGACTCCATGGCTCTTTATTTGCTGCTAGTACAGACGAAACCAAACAAATCTTGACAGGGGTGCACCTGCTGTTACAACCCGATTATTTAGAATTTGCTGCCACAGATGGCCATCGATTAGCAGTGGTGCAAACTCAGGGTGCAGAGGATGAAACGGAGTCCAATCTGGAAACGGGACTGGAGGTCACTGTTCCTGCCCGAGCCTTGCGGGAACTGGAGCGTCTTTTGGGGGTGCGTCACTCTCTGGAGCCTCTGTCCCTCTTGATTGATCAAGGTCAAGTGGTCTTTGAATGGGGGGAACAGCGCCTCACTAGTCGTACCTTGGAAGGTCAATATCCTGCCTATCGGCAATTGATTCCCCGTCAGTTTGTGCGTCAGATAACGGTGGATCGCCGCCTGCTCCTTGGGGCACTGGAACGGATTGCTGTACTGGCGGATCAGAAAAATAGCATCGTTAAGTTCACGATTGATAGTGTGCTGCAGCAACTGAAGCTCTCTGCGGATGCTCAAGACGTGGGCAGTGGCTTGGAGTCTATCCCAGCCCAAGTGTCTGGAGAGAACCTGGAAATTGCCTTTAATGTCAAGTACTTAACGGATGGCTTGAAGACCTTCACAACGGCTGATATGCAAATTCAGCTCAATACAGCGACCAGCCCAGTGGTACTCACACCCCTGGGCGGTCTAAAACTGACTTATCTTGTGATGCCGGTTCAGATTCGCCCCTAATGGACAGACAGGTTGGGCTTGAGGGGAAAGCTACCAGTTGCGAAAGTCAGCAAAGCCCCCACCATCCCGCCAACCGCCATTTCCCCAGCTACCGCCATTGCGGAACGCCCCACCGCCGTTGTTGCGAAAGGCAGCACCGCCACCACCACTATTGCGGAACGCTGCACCTCCACCGCCCACAGCAACCCCACGTCCCCCTCCATTTCCCCAAGCAGCTCTGGCTAGTTTGATCTCTTCTGGGGACGGTTGCGGTAATGTTGCTGAAGATGTAGTTTCTAAGAGCGTCTCTCTTTGTCTTAAGGTTGCGGTAATTTCTGCCATCCGAGCTTCAATGGTGGGTGGCTGAGGGTTTTCAATCGATGAGTTGACACGAGCCATGGCTTCCGGCGATGTCAATGCTGATAGGGCTAGCAAGAGACCAACGAAGCCCGTAGTTGTATTGATGTCCATTTGTATCTTTCCTGCAATCTGCAATCAACGATTTATCGAACGTAGCCTGAAAAATATGATTTTCCGATCAAAAAGCGCTGATTCGATTGATGCGCTATCCCAATTATTGACCTGATAGCCCAGAGTAACATTCTGTAGCAGGCGCGAATGTCCAGCCCTGACTTCAAAGAGGATACTCTGCTTACCCATGTCAACATCCGAGACGTGGGTACAAGATTTCTCTATTTCCCGTCATCTTGTAAGATTTCAGGGACAGGCTAACCCTTAGTCCCGAGATATAAACGATAACGCCCTTGTTTTTTTACAAGAGTTAATAATATTCTCAGGGTGAATTTCCCACAGAGTACCGAAACCACCCTCAAAGTCCCGGAAAAAATATACAATTCTTAATAAATAAACCTGAGTTGACCAAAACGTTTTAATCTAAAAACTGAGTTGATTAACCTTAAGCAATTTTGATGAATTCTTTCCGGGTGTCTTCCTACTCAGCGCAGAGGGAAGCGGGACTGGAGGGGATAACTGGGTCGCACTCCAGGTTTAACACAGTGATCGTCTAAAAGGGAGCCTTTGAAATCCAATGAGTGTTAAGGCAAGTGGTGGAAGCTCAGTTGCGCGTCCGCAACTTTATCAAACGGTGCCAGTGGCTACGATCTCTCAAGCGGAACAACAAGACCGTTTCCTTGAGCGAGGAGAGCTAAGTGAGTTAACAGTCTATTTTAATTCGGGTGCGAAGCGGCTGGAGATTGCCCAAATTCTGACCCAAAGCTCTGAGATCATTGTGTCCCGAGCTGCGAATCGGATCTTTGTGGGTGGTTCGCCCATGGCTTTCCTGGAGAAGCCCAAAGAGGCACCTGTGATGACGATGGCAGGTGTTCCGCCTATGGATACCAAGGAATCCATGAAGTTAGGAACTACCAGCTATATTGAGACCAGTGGCGGTATCCTGGAAGGGATCCGATCGCTGTTCAGTGCTACAGGCGGCGGCCCCATTCCCCCAGGATTTCGTCCGATCAACGTCGCTCGCTATGGTCCCAGCAATATGCAGAAGTCCCTACGGGACTTGAGCTGGTTTTTACGCTACATCACCTATGCGATTGTTGCTGGCGACCCAAACATTATCACGGTGAATGTCCGGGGGTTGCGGGAAATTATTGAACAAGCCTGTTCTGGTGTCGCGACCATTGTTGCTCTGCAAGAGATGCGGGCTGCGGCTCTGGGTTACTTCCGTCAAGATGGGGAAGCCGCGGCGATCGTTGCTCAATATTTTGATGTCCTGCTAACTGAATTTAAGGCTCCCACGCCCTCCAGTAAAGTGCGTCAGCGTCCTTCCGGGGATCAGCAAGGTCTGCAACTGCCCCAAATTTACTTCAGCTCGGCTGAGCGTCGACCGAAGTTTGTGATGAAACCAGGTCTTTCTTCGACAGAGAAGAATGATGTGGTTAAGGCTGCCTACCGCCAGGTATTTGAGCGAGATATTACCCGTGCCTATAGTTTGCGGATTTCGGATCTGGAATCTAAGGTGAAGGGGGGCGAAATTTCCGTAAAGGAATTTGTCCGTCGGTTGGGTAAGTCTCCCCTCTATCGCAAAAATTTCTATGAGCCCTATATCAATAGTCGGGCACTAGAACTGGCTTTCCGTCACTTTCTGGGGCGCGCTCCCAGTTCTCGAGAAGAAGTTCAGAAGTACTTTTCCCTGATCTCCCAGGGAGGGCTGGCAGCCCTTGTGGATGCCCTAGTGGACTCAGTGGAATACAGTGATTACTTTGGAGAGGAAACGGTTCCCTACCTGCGGGGCTTAGGGCAGGAAGCTCAGGAATGCCGTAATTGGGGTCCTCAATTTGATTTGTTTAACTACAGTGCCCCCTTTCGGAAGGTACCGCAGTTCATCACCCTGTTTGCGGCCTATGAGCAAGCCTTGCCCGATCAGCATCCCTACGGATCTGGAAATGACCCACTGGAAATCCAGTTTGGAGCTATCTTCCCCAAAGAAACCCGAAATCCCAGTGCCAGTCCGGCTCCTTTTGGCAAAGATACCCGTCGAGTTCTGATCAACCGGGGGCCTGGAATTAATAACCAGTTGAGTAACCCTGCCGCTCGTGGGGTAGCACCAGGTTCTCTGGGACCTAAGGTGTTCAAATTAGATCAATTGCCTAGTTTTACAGGTTTGGGCGGAAAACGCGGTAACCCAACTCAGGGCATCAGCGTTAAGTTCTCGGAGAGTTCTACCCAGGCGGTGATCAAGGCTGCCTATCTCCAGGTCTTCGGGCGGGATGTCTACGACGGCCAACGCCTGAAGGTGGACGAAATTAAGTTGGAGAATGGTGAGATTACGGTACGGGAATTTATCCGCCGATTGGCGAAGTCCAATCTTTTCCGTTCCCTCTATTGGACGCCGCTGTATGTCTGTAAGGCTGTCGAGTATATCCATCGCCGCTTATTGGGTCGCCCTACCTACGGGCGTCAAGAAAACAATGCCTACTTTGATATCTGTGCCAAGAAAGGCTTCTATGCCCTGATCGATGCCATTCTGGATACGGTGGAGTACAGCGAAAGCTTTGGCGAAGACACGGTTCCCTACGAGCGGTATTTAACCCCCGCAGGTTTGGCGCTGCGATCGCTGCGGTTGGGCAGCATTGGTGAAACAGGGGCACGTATTGACAAGGAAGAATCTCCTCGTTACGTGGAATTAGGTGCGGTGAAGGAAGAGAGGACAGAACCCGATGTCCACTTCCGGATGAACCAGGGTGTTCCCAAGCAGCGAGTTCAGTCTAAGGTCTTCAAGCTGACAGGTCTGGTGGATAAGCCTAACCTGAAGCTAGTGATCGGAGCCGCCTATCGTCAAATCTTTGAGCGAGAAATGGCTCCCTATGTGATCCTGAACGAATTTAGTGCCCTGGAGAGCAAATTAGGAAATAACGAGATTAACCTCAAGGAGTTTATTGAAGCCCTAGGTTGTTCCAGTCTCTACATTAATCAGTTCTACGCCCCCTATCCCAATACCAAGGTGATTGAGTTAGGGACTAAGCACTTCTTGGGACGGGCTCCCTTGGATCAAGCAGAGATTCGCAAGTATAACCAAATCCTAGCCTCCCAAGGAATTCGGGGCTTTGTCAGTGCCATGGTCAACAGCGCTGAGTATGCCCAGACCTTTGGAGAAGACACGGTTCCTTACAACCGATTCCCCACCTTGCCAGCCGCCAACTTCCCCAATACCCAGCGGCTCTACAACAAGCTCAAGCGGCAGGACAAGGAATTAGTGGTTCCCAGTTTTGCCACGGTGAAGCCTCGTTTAGAAGGTGCCATGCTACCGCTGATGGGGATGGCGATCGCGGATCAGGCTGCCAACTCTCAACCCCAGTTGGTTGAATTGGGTCGTTCCAGCCACAATCAGAATGATCTGTCTGGGGAACTGGGTACTCCTCGTACCCGTCCGGTGCGCATCTTCCGGATGAATTCGGGCATGGCGGCAGCCGAAACCGAGTTACTGTTAATCGCCCTCTACTCCCAGGTGATGGATCTGTTTAGTGATCAGGTTCCAGAACAGTTCCGGAATCGTGATCTAGAAGCCAAGCTCCGTAGCGGGGAAATCTCGGTACGTGAGTTTGTCCGCACACTGGCTAGTTCTGAAATCTACTGCCAGCGCTTCTATACCCCGTATCCCAGTAACAAGGTGGTGGAATTCCTCTGCCGTCATCTCCTGGGTCGGTCACCGGCCACCTCAACAGAGATGCGTCAGTACCATCAACTGTTAACGGATGGCGGACTGCGATCTGCGGTGGATGCAATGATCGATAGCCCTGAATATGCCCGTTATTTTGGAGAAGATGTAGTGCCTTACAAGCGCTTTCCGACTCTCCTCGCGGGTACCACCCTGGGCACTGTAAAAGCAGATACGGACTTGGTGCCGGTCTCATAATCTGAGCTTTCCCCTGCTGCTTTGACTGAGCTGTTACCTTAGCACCTCGGCATCAGCCCTGGATGACCTATGGCTTTGAAGGATGGCCCCTCTGATCAAAAAACAGAGGGGCTTTCTGCTGCTTGGGGAAAGGGGGATAGTTGGACACCATCGCTGCCACCTGTTTCCTCAAAGAGACCATTGCTGTGCCTCCAACCCAGTCCCGCAAGGCAGTAAAGTAGGGATGGCACCTGGAAATGAGATGATGCAAACGACCAAGATCGAGCGGGTGCGAGGCGTTGTTGATGCCTTGCCAGATGACTGCGAACTGAATCGGCAAATTACAGAACGGCTGAAGAGCTGTTTTGAGTCCTTTGGCTACCGTCCTTTGGATGTTCCCATCATTGAACACACAGACTTGTACCTTCGCAAGTCCGGTGAGGAGATCATTGACCGTCTTTATGACTTTGTCTATCGGAATCGTCGTCTCTGTTTACGACCGGAAATGACGGCCTCGGTGATGAGAGCTTATATCGATAACTTTCAGGCAGACTCGCTCCCAGTGCGGTTACACTATGCGGGGCCAGTGTTTCGCTATGAAAAAACCCCAGCGTGCTCGCTACCGCCAGTTTACCCAGATCGGGATTGAATTAATTGGAGCTACGGGGGCTTTGGCCGATGCCGAGATTATCCGAGTCGCCTGTCGAGGATTGGAGTCCCTGGGTCTCCGGAACTATCAGGTGGTGATTGGTAATATCGGAGTCTTGAATCGCTTTCTGGATAATCTGGATCTAGACAGCCGCCTGCGGAGTTTTTTATTAGGTCAGATGTCCGTGCTCAAGCAACCCCAGGGTAAGCAGCAGGTGGCTCAGCGCTTGGCGGAACTGTATCCAGACTTTCAGCCTGGAATCGAGGCTCCGGGAACTGACCGCCAACTCCTCCCAGAGGAACTCGCACCAGAGACCGATGAGGACAATCCCCTCAATACTCAACGGCTGGTACACCTGTTTCGGGGCATGGATAACGAGTCTGCCCGGCAGGCGATCCTCGATTTGTTGGAAAGCCTCAACATTGATCTTGGGGGGAACCGGGAGCCTGAGGAAATTGCCGATCGCCTGCTAACGAAGCTAAAACGTCAGGATCAAACCCCTCGCATCAGTCTAGCGCTAGACTTTTTAAGTGAATTGGCTCAACTGAAGGGTGACCCGGAGACCATTCTCCGTCAGGGAACTCAGGTGCTGGCGACCTATGGGATTGATTGCGCACCGCTGCAAGATCTGCGGGCGATCGCCGATCTATTGGCCTTTTACAACCTGGATGGCAGCCAGGTCTGCCTAGATCTAGGCTTAAGTCGAGGGATTCAATACTATACCGGGATGATTTTTGAGATTCACCATAGGGGAGTGGGGGAAGATCGACAGCTCTGTGGGGGGGGTTCGCTATGACGATCTCGTCGCCACTCTGGGGGGCCGTAAAGATACCCCTGCCACGGGCTTTGCCTATGGTCTTGAGCGACTGCGCTTGGCGCTGGAGCAGGAAGAAAACCCCCTGGGTCAAACACCAGAGCAGCGTCGATGCCCTAGTGATTCCGGTCAGTCCGGCAGAACACGGCTATGCCATTGAGGTGGCTGAGAAACTTCGCTACGCGGGGGTACGGGTCGAACTTGATGTTCGGGATCGCAGCGTCTCCAACAAGTTTTTTCTATGCCGATAAGCAGAAAATTCCCTTCTGCGTCGTGGTGGGTTCCATCGAACGGGAGTCGGCAACTGTGGTGTTAAAGCAGATGCACAATCGCGAACAACACCCCTTAGCTGTGGATGCCGCCGCCCAACACATTCATGCTTACAGGAGCAACCATGAATAATGGAACACCGTCTACCCTGAGACTGGCCGTTCCCAGTAAAGGAGCCTTAGAGAAACCTACCCTGGATCTGTTGGCCGCTTCTGGACTACGGGTTTCCCGACCCAACGAACGACAATATGTAGGCTCAATTCCGGCACTTCCCCATGTCACAGTTCTGTTTCAGCGGGCGGCGGATATCTTCACGAAAGTCCAAGAAGGAAGCGTCGATCTGGGAATTACGGGCTACGATGTGGTGCGGGAAGACGGCGAGGGTCATGCGGATGTTTTGGTGGTTTACGGGAAACTCGGGTTTGGCAAATGTGAGTTAGTCTTAGCAGTTCCCGATAGTTGGGTCGATATCTCCTCTATGGAGGATCTGGCGGATCTCACCCTCTATTTCAAGGAAAAAGGCCGGGATTTGCGGATTGTCACCAAGTATTCCAATCTCACCCGTAATTTTCTCTATAACCGACGAGTCATTCACTTCTCCTTGGTGGAGGCAAAAGGGGCACTGGAAGCGGCTCCCAGCATGGGTTATGCTGATATGATTGCCGATGTCACTAGCACCGGTACCACCCTCCGGGAAAACCGTCTGAAGCAAATCAGTGGCGGCACCATTCTCAGTTCCCAGGCCTGTCTCATTGGCAATAAGCGCCTCTTGCAAGACCCAGGCAAACTCCATCTCACCCGCTTGATTCTGGAATCCATTGAGGCTCATCTAGAAGCCAAAAAATATGCATCGATTACCGCCAATATTCGTGGCCAATCGGCGGAAGATGTCACCCACTGCTTGGTGAATCAACCTGAACTGCTTCAACTGGCAGGATTGCGCGGACCCACCGTTGCCAAGGTGTATGCCAGAGATGATGCCCAGTGGTACGCGGTCACGATTATTGTCAAACAACACGACCTGTTGCGTGCTGTGGATCATTTGCGACAAGCCGGAGGGACAGATATTGCTGTGTTTTCACCGGACTATATTTTTGGTGCCCAGTCCGATACCTTCCAGCAACTGTTGACCACATTGAACAGTGATAGCTCTCATCCAGCGTCTCGCAGTCTGCTGTCGTTGCCAAGATAAATCACAATGCCCACCTGTTCTCGATTGATCAGGGGGCCGTCAAGAATTTTTTCATGGGTTGAAAACGCTCAAAGTATCCCCAATTAAAACCCTTGAGCCATCAACTCAAAGTTGCCAGAGTACTAAGTTACCCTGTCTGGAGGAGGGGCTGTAGCTCCATGGTTAGAGTTCTGGCTGGTGATTCTAATGCCTGCGGACTCAAGTCCTGTCTTTTTATTCATACTGGAATTGTCTGCCTCCCAGCTCTGCACCCAGTTTAGAAATCAGCTCTGACACAGATTCCTTGGGCATCCTTATAATATGGCAAAAGCAGAAGCGATTAACTATAAGCCCCCCAGTGGCTTTGATATTGAGTTCCTTCCCGGTGAAAAACGTCTGGAGCAGGCGTTACTGGATACCATTCGCCAAGTGTTTGAGCGCTATGGGTTTACACCTATTGAGACCCCAGCCGTTGAGCGTTTAGAAGTATTGCAGGCGAAGGGCAATCAAGGGGATAACATTCTCTACAGTATTCAACCCGTTCTCCCCCCGAGTCTTTTGGCTCGTAACGACTCCGGAGCAGCAACGGAGGTGGCGGCAGGGGAGGGTGAAACCAGAGCATTAAAGTTTGACCAAACCGTTCCCTTGGCGGCTTATATTGCCCGTCACTTTAATCAACTCAGCTTTCCCTTTGCCCGTTATCAGATGGATATGGTGTTTCGGGGGGAGCGAGCTAAAAAAGGGCGTTATCGCCAGTTTCGCCAATGTGATATCGATGTGGTGGGTCGGGGTCAATTGAGTCTGTTTTACGATGCCCAGGTGCCCGCCATCATTGCGGAAATCTTTAGCCGGATTAACATTGGCCCCTTTTTGATTCGGATGAATAATCGCAAGATCCTCACGGGGTTCTTTGCCGCGATCGCCGTGCCGGAGGCTAAAATCAAGCCCTGTATTCGCATCATGGATACCTTAGAGAAAGTGGGGGCTACCAGGGTAAAAGCAGCGTTAGCGGCTGAAGCCCTAACGGAGGAGCAGGCAACAGCGATTTTGAATTTTATCCAGTTGCAGGGTTCAGCGGATGAAATGCTCACCCAATTGGCAGACACAGCTCAACAACTGAGAGATTCTGAGCAATTACTATCGGGGGTTCAAGAGTTGCAAACCGTGATTCAGGGGGTGCGGGATCTCAAGGTTCCAGAGGATCAATTCTGCATTGATCTGGCGATCGCCCGGGGGTTGGACTATTACACCGGCACCGTCTATGAAACCAACTTAATTGGCTATGAATCCCTGGGGAGTATTTGTTCTGGCGGACGCTATGAAGATCTGGTGGGGACGTTTGTGGGTGAGACAATGCCAGGGGTGGGGATTTCCATTGGTCTCACCCGCCTGCTACGCAAATTGCTAGATGCCCAACTGCTGAAGCCGCTCTCCAGCAGTCCTGCCCAGGTAATGGTTGTCAACTTCCGTCAAGACTTGATGGGTACCTATCTGCATATCTCCCAGCAACTGCGGCAGGCTGGAATCAATGTCTTGACAGTCTTTGAGGAGCGTTCCCTAGGTAAACAATTCCAGCAAGCGGATCGATTGGGGATTCCCCTATGCGTGATTATGGGGCCGGACGAACTAGCCACGGGGACGTTTACCCTCAAAACTTAAAAACCGGGGAGCAGCACCAGGCGGCTTTAGCCCAACTGGTGGCTGTGGTGCAGCAGTCAAGACTGGGAGACTGAGGGCGGCAAGCTCCGCATCGTTGCCATTAGGACGACGGGCGATGACGTGGCTGCTTCCCTCCCCGCTCCGTCCCCCGACAGGCTAATATATGGGTTTGACCCCCTAAACCCGATCGATTTCGATGGCAGAAACCTTTCTATTCAACGCCCTGCGAGAGGCCATTGACGAAGAGATGGCCCGTGATCAGACCGTTTTCGTTCTTGGTGAGGATGTGGGCCATTACGGCGGTTCCTACAAGGTCACCAAAGATCTCTATGACAAGTACGGTGAACTGCGACTGCTCGATACCCCCATCGCCGAAAATAGCTTCACGGGGATGGCTGTCGGCGCCGCGATGACCGGACTGAGGCCGATCATTGAAGGCATGAACATGGGCTTTCTGCTGCTGGCATTTAACCAAATTTCTAATAATGCCGGGATGCTTCGCTATACTTCTGGGGGCAATTTTAAGATTCCCTTGGTGATTCGGGGGCCCGGTGGGGTGGGGCGACAACTGGGTGCTGAGCACTCCCAACGTTTAGAAGCCTATTTCCAAGCGGTTCCGGGCTTGAAGATTGTGGCTTGCTCCACTCCCTACAATGCCAAGGGGTTGCTCAAATCCGCCATTCGGGATGATAATCCAGTGTTGTTCTTTGAGCACGTCCTGCTCTATAACCTCAAGGAAAATTTACCAGAGACCGAGTATGTACTGCCCTTGGATCAGGCGGAAGTGGTACGGCGAGGTCGGGATGTGACCCTCCTGACCTACTCTCGGATGCGTCACCACGTGGTACAGGCCGTCAAAACCCTGGAAGCCCAAGGATTTGATCCAGAGGTGATTGACCTAATTTCCCTCAAGCCCTTAGATTTTGAGACAATTGGCGAGTCGGTTCGCAAAACCCATCGAGTGATCATTGTTGAAGAATGCATGAGAACCGGGGGCATTGCGGCGGAATTAATTGCCTCGATTAACGATCGCCTGTTTGATGAACTGGACGCCCCAGTGGTGCGCCTCTCCTCCCAAGATATTCCGACCCCCTACAATGGCAATCTGGAAAATCTCACCATTGTGCAACCGACTCAAATTGTCGAGGCGGTTCAGAAAATGATGGCTTTACACGTCTAATTTCTTTCCCCTGTCTGCAACCCATGGGTAAACAACGTTCGATTTTAATTCTGATCCTGCTGCTGGTGATGGCTGCTATTACCGTCATTGTGCAGTTACCCGTGCACTTAGGACTGGATCTGCAAGGGGGTTCCCAACTGACGATTCAGGTGCAGGTACCCCAGGGAAGTAAGCCACCGTCCCCTGAGGATCTAGAAGCAGTGCGGAGTGTCCTCGAGAACCGGGTCAATGGCTTGGGAGTTTCCGAGGCGCTGGTGCAAACTGCCGGCCAGGATCAGATTTTGGTACAGTTGCCGGGGGTCAGTGATCCAGAACAGGCTGAACGGGTGCTGGGAGGCACGGCTCAGTTAGAGTTTCGTGCCCAGAAACCGGGTACCGAAGCCCAGCTCCGGATTGAGAGTCAACAAAAACAAGAAAAACTCACCCAGCTAGCGGTTCTGAATCAGACGGGCGATCGCAGTGCTATCACCAAGGTGCAACAAGAACTGAAGGTGACACGCCAGGAAATACTGAACTTGTTTGAAGATCAAGGACTGACGGGGAAAAACCTTGCCGATGCCTTCCCGGAACCCAAGTCGAGTTCCAACACCTGGAATGTGGGCATTCGCTTTGACACCAAGGGTGGGGAGTTATTTGCTGCCCTCACCAAGAAACTCGCAGGTACCGGGCGTGCCATCGGCATTTTCTTAGATCAAGATCTGATTAGTGCTCCAGTGGTGCCGGTGACCTTTGCCGAAACAGGAATTACGGGGGGATCGGCGATTATCGAAGGCAACTTTGATGCCCAAACCTCCTTGGATCTGGCGGTGCAACTGCGAGGGGGAGCCTTACCCTTCCCGGTAGCGGTGGTTGAGAACCGCACCGTGGGAGCCACCCTGGGGCGAGACAGTATTCAGAGCAGTATTTATGCCGGGATCGGCGGACTGCTGCTGGTGCTGATCTTTATGGTGGCCTATTATCGCTTACCAGGGGCGATCGCGGATTTGTCCCTGTTGATCTATTCCCTGCTGACCTTTGCCTGCTTTGATCTGTTGGGAGTTACCCTCACCCTCCCAGGGATTGCTGGCTTTATCCTCAGTATTGGCATGGCGGTAGATGCGAACGTATTGATCTTTGAGCGCACCCGTGAGGAACTCCGCGCTGGGAAGAGCCTCTATCGGGCTGTAGAATCTGGCTTTTATCGAGCCTTCTCCAGCATCCTCGACAGTAATGTCACAACGCTGATTGCCTGTGCAGCGCTGTTCTGGTTGGGTGCTGGTCTGGTGCGGGGGTTTGCCCTCACCCTGGCCCTCGGGGTTGTCGTCAGTATGTTTACCGCCATCACCTGTAGCCGTACCTTGCTGCTGGTGGCACTTTCGATTCCAGTGTTTCGCAAACCCCGTCTGTTTTGTCCCAATTTGCCAACTGGCAATCC
The DNA here is from genome assembly GCF_000775285.1 of Neosynechococcus sphagnicola sy1. Classification (NCBI taxonomy): domain Bacteria; kingdom Bacillati; phylum Cyanobacteriota; class Cyanophyceae; order Neosynechococcales; family Neosynechococcaceae; genus Neosynechococcus; species Neosynechococcus sphagnicola. Next base: position 99,240 of record NZ_JJML01000016.1, read on the forward strand.
AACCGCGAGGATCGCCTGATGAAACTGCAAGTTATCCAACAGCGTTCCTGGTGGTGGACAATTTCTTCCGTGATTATTCTCTGCGGTCTGGTGGCGATGCTGATCTCCTGGCAGCAGCTAGGGGCGCCTTTGCGCCCGAGCCTGGATTTTGTCGGTGGCACTCGCCTCCAGTTCGAGCTAGACTGCACCCAACCCCAGACCTGTAGCCAGCCGATTGATGTGGCGGTGGTTCGTCAGATTTTAGATACCCAGGGTCTGGAGGGCAGTAGCATTCAGATTATTGGGCAAGATCAACAGGCCTTATCCCTGCGAACCAAAACCTTAGATGTGAACCAGCGCACCCAACTCTTGAGTGCCCTGACGAAAAAAATTGGTGCCTTTGATCCGAAAACCATCCAGATTGATACCGTTGGCCCCACCATCGGTCGGCAGTTGTTTGCCTCTGGAATGCTAGCGTTAGTAGTTTCCTTTGCTGGCATCACCCTCTATCTCAGCCTCCGCTTTCAGTTGGACTTCGCCCTCCTAGCGATCGTCGCCCTGTTCCATGATGTCCTGATTACCACTGGGATTTTCTCGATCCTGGGGTTGACCCTGGGGACAGAAGCTGACAGTTTATTCATCGTCGCCCTGCTCACCATTGTCGGCTTCTCGGTAAACGATACGGTGGTGATCTATGACCGCATTCGTGAGACAATTCAACTCCATCCCCACCGCCACATTAATGACATTGTGGAAGATGCGGTGAATCAAACCCTGACCCGGTCGATTAACACCACCTTGACCGTCTTACTCACCCTTATAGCCATTTTCCTCTTCGGGGGGGTAAACCCTGAAAAACTTTGCCCTCGCCTTGATCATCGGGTTTACCATGGGGGCATACTCCAGTATTTTTATTGCCAGTACCCTCTTGGCTTGGTGGCGAGTCCGAAGTGGCCATGCCATCCCAGTTCCTGAGTCGGTTCTTGACCTTGGGGAGACTGCTCCCTCTCTGGAAGACACCTGAGCCAGTTCCCCCCTTGTTATGCATCAGTCTCCCGATGACTTCTCAACGACTCGCGAGTTAGAGGTACTTGCCGACCCTACTTTTCGGCAACAAGTGCAGCGACTCCATGAATTGACGGTCTATGGTCGCTGGGCGATCGTACTGCTGTTGTGGCTGACCCTAGGGCCATTTTCTCTCTGGGCATTGCGCCATGAAATGGGTCTCTGGCACGAGTCATTTACCTGGGTGGCGGTGCGTTATGGTCTGGCCGATCACTATGGGGCCACCCTGGGTCTGGCCTTTTGTGTCGGAATGACAGTTGCGACCTTGATTTGGCAAAGTCGCAACATTATCTGGGGGTTACCCAAGCGAGATCGCCGATGCTTGGAGAACCAAGTGCTGCAGATTCGACGGCAAGGCCAGAGCCATCCTCTCTGGCGCTGGGTTTGTCGATTGTAGCTGCTCCTCCGGAACTAGGACGGTTCTTGACCCGCAGCGGCAAAGCGGTGCGCAAGCTTCCCATCTAGACTGGATACAAACGATTCAGGAACCGATCCATCATGGCTCACGATTTGCAGCGAGATTGGCAGCCCATCCTTCGAGCCTTTGAGGTTGTGTTGGGGAAAAATGGGGTGGTAGGTCGCAAGGAAGAACTCCTGGTCTATGAGTGTGATGGACTCACCAGCTATCGCCAGCGTCCGGCGGTGGTGGTGCTGCCCCGAACCACTGAGGAAGTCGCCGCTGCTGTGAGAATTTGTGTGAAACATCAAATCCCGTTTGTGGCCAGGGGATCGGGCACGGGGCTGTCGGGGGGAGCCTTACCCGTTGAGAACTGTGTACTGATCGTCACCTCACTGATGCGGCAGATCCTAAGTGTGGATCTGGACAATCAGCGTGTCGTGGTCCAGCCCGGTGTGATTAATAACTGGGTGACCCAAGCTGTGAGTGGGGCTGGTTTCTACTATGCACCCGACCCCTCTAGTCAAATTGTCTGTTCGGTGGGGGGCAATGTGGCGGAAAACTCCGGGGGAGTTCACTGCCTGAAATATGGGGTGACCACCAACCATGTTTTAGGGTTGAAGCTGGTGTTGCCCGATGCTTCAATGGTTGAGGTTGGGGGAGCGGTGCCAGAAATGCCCGGTTACGACTTGACCGGGGTCTTTGTCGGTTCAGAGGGCACCCTGGGAATTGCCACGGAAATTACCCTGCGGATCTTAAAAGTTCCTGAGGCCATCCAGGTCTTGCTGGCAGACTTCACCAGTGTGGAGGCAGCGGGGGCAGCGGTTTCCGACATTATTGGCGCAGGGGTGGTGCCGGGGGGCATGGAAATTATGGATAACCTCAGCATTAATGCCGTGGAGGATGTGGTGGCCACGGGATGCTACCCCAGGGATGCGGCGGCCATCTTGTTGGTGGAACTGGATGGTCTGGCGGTGGAAGTGGCTGCCCTCTGTGAACGGGTAGGGGCAATTTGTCAGCAAAATGGGGCTCGAAGCATTGTGAGTGCCACGGATGCCGAACAGCGATTAAAGCTGTGGAAGGGGCGGAAGGCTGCCTTTGCCGCCGCGGGTCATCTCAGCCCCGATTACTATGTCCAAGACGGTGTGATTCCCCGTACCAAGCTGCCTTTTGTGCTCCAGGAAATGCAGCGACTGGGGCAGGAGTATGGCTATCAGATTGCCAATGTCTTTCATGCGGGGGACGGGAATCTCCATCCCTTAATTCTTTACGACCACAAAGTTCCCGGTGCCCTTGAGCAGGTGGAAGCCTTAGGGGGGGAAATTTTGAAACTGTGTGTGCAGGTGGGGGGCAGTATCTCAGGGGAACATGGCATTGGTGCCGATAAACGTTGTTATATGCCGGAGATGTTTACCCCTGCGGATTTAGAAACCATGCAGTGGGTGCGTCAGGTGTTTAACCCTCAGGGACTAGCGAATCCAGGAAAAATCTTTCCCACCCCCCGTACCTGTGGCGAGGCGGCCCAGGCCAAGACCCATCCGTTTGCTGCCGTTGAGCGGTTTTAGGGAGGAAGTTGTTGTGTCCAGTTCATCCGCGATCGCCCAAGCCTGTATTGATCAGCTTGGTGCGGAGGCCGTTACTACTTGGGAGGATCTAGCGCTAACGCAGCAGCAAAAATTCCGCCAAGCGGTGACCCCTGAGACCCAGATCAGCTGTGTTGTTTCTCCCACGACCCTGGAGGAGTTAGGGGCAATCATGGCCGCTGCCCATCGCCACCGCTGGCGCGTCTTACCCTGTGGTCGGGGAAGCAAAATTCACTGGGGTGGACTGGCGCACCCGATTGACTTGGTGGTCAGTACCCAGCGGCTTCAGAATTTAGTCGAACATGCGGTGGGGGATCTCACGGTCACGGTGGAAGCTGGGATGCAGCTCAGGGAATTACAAACGAGGTTGGCCACCGCTGGACAGTTTCTACCCCTCGATCCCCTGTATCCGGAAACGGCGACCTTGGGGGGAATTGTTGCCACCGCCAGTGCTGGCTCCCTCCGCCAGCGCTATGGGGGAGTGCGGGATTTACTCTTGGGCATCTCCTTGGTGCGTGCCGATGGACAGGTGGCGAAAGCCGGGGGACGGGTGGTGAAGAATGTGGCTGGGTATGACCTGATGAAACTGTTCACGGGTTCCTTTGGCACCCTGGGAATTCTCTCCCAACTTACTTTTCGCATTTATGCATTACCAGAAGCGTCTCAAACGATCCTGTTAACCGGAGCCAGCGATCGCCTAGCTCAAGGACTCCAAACTCTGATGACCACGGCCTTAACCCCGACGGCTCTGGATCTGTTATCCACGGCCATGGTTGCAGCCCTGGGACAGAAGCCTGGTTTAGGTCTATTGATTCGGTTCCAAACCATTGCGGCGGGAGTGGAAGAACAGACGCGGCGGTTGTTGCAACTGGCTCAGACCTTGGGGCTTCAGCCTCAAATTTATCAGGGAGCTGATGAAGCGGCTCTATGGTTGCAATTGCGAGCAATGATGGAAGCTCCCCCGCTGATGACTGGAATCCTTTGCAAAATCGGAGTAGAGTCTGAATCAGCGGTGGCAGTTCTCTCCCAAATGGATACCTGGACAGGAGCGACGGTGGCTGCCCACCTGCAAGTCGGCAGTGGTCTGGGTCTGCTCCAGTTAGCGGCGGGTACGGGTTCCCCTTCGCTGTTGAACCAGATGCGCAGTTTGTGCCAGCGTCACCGAGGGTTTCTCACCCTATTGGCTGCCCCTATGGCCTTGAAGCAACAGGTGGATATTTGGGGGTATTCAGGGAATGCCCTGCCGTTGATGCAGGGGTTAAAGGCACAATTTGACCCGCAACAGTTATTCAGTCCCCATCGCTTTGTTGGTGGTATTTGAGCTATGCAATCTTCTGAAGCCTCTCCGAGTGCCCCCGCCGCCGCGCCGGGTGGGTTTGATACCCACCATGCCCCCAATTCTAAGGTGCTCGACACCTGTGTTCACTGTGGATTTTGTTTACCCACCTGTCCCAGTTATCGGGTGATGGGCACGGAAACCGACTCCCCCAGAGGTCGGATTTATTTGATGAATGCGATTCTTCAGGGGGTAAGCGACCCTCTCCCAGGCGACGGTGCCGCATTTCGATTCTTGCTTGGGGTGTCTCTCCTGTGTCACCGCCTGTCCCTCAGGGGTGAAGTATGACCAGTTGATTGCTGCTACCCGCCCCCAAATTGAACGCAACTATCCTCGAGGCTGGGGCGATCGCCTGCTGAGACACTTGATTTTCTCGATCTTCCCCTATCCCCAACGTCTGCGGTTGCTACTGCGTCCCCTGGGAATGTACCAGCAATCAGGGCTGCAAAAACTGGTGCGATCGCTGGGATTCCTGAAAGCGGTGGCTCCCCAACTGGCGGCCATGGAATCCCTGCTTCCCCAAGTGACGTCCCAAGCCTTTGGCGATCGCGTGGCTCCAGTCAACCCTGCCCAAGGAGTTCGACGTTTCCGGGTCGGTTTAATTCTAGGGTGTGTGCAGCGGCTGTTTAATCCGGAGGTGAACGATGCCACGGTGCGGGTTCTGACCGCCAATGGCTGTGAGGTGATTGTCCCCCCGAGCCAGGGCTGTTGCGGCGCCCTCTCCCATCACCAAGGACAAGAAGTCCAAGCCCAAGGGTTTGTCCGCCAGATGATCGATAGCTTTGCCGACATTGACGTTGATGCCATTATCATCAACGCCTCGGGTTGTGGTCACACCTTGAAGGAATATGGTCAGATTCTTGCGGAGGACCCCGATTATGCCGAGCGGGCTCGGGCATTTGCCCTCAAGGTCAAGGATGTTCAAGAATTTTTAGCTGAGGTAGGTTTAACGACCCCCTTGGCTCCCCTGCAAGAAACCCCGCTGACCGTGGTCTATCAGGATGCCTGCCACATGCTCCACGGCCAAAAAACTTAGTCTGCAACCCCGGCAGTTGTTACGGCAAATTCCCGGTGTCACGTTGCGAGAGCCTGTGGATGCCGCCCTCTGTTGTGGCAGTTCTGGGGTTTATAACCTCTTGCAGCCAGAAGTAGCCGCAGAGTTGGGTCGGCAAAAACGTTGAAAATCTCTTGCAGACGGGGGTCTGCGTTGATTGCTTCTGCCAATATTGGCTGTTATGTCCAGATCTCCCATCATTTAAAACTACAAGGCCGGACTGTGCCTGTGGTGCATCCGATGCAACTGCTAGACTACTCCATTCGCGGCCTCAAGTTGGGCACCGAGGTTGTAGATCCTGGTTGAAGTTTTTTTGACTAACGGCACTTATGTTGACCCAAATTCGGCAGCTCACTCACAAGCTCAACCCCCCGCCTGATTGAAATCCACCGTCATCTCCATGCCCATCCAGAGTTGAGTGGTCAGGAATACCAAACCGCTGCCTATGTGGCAGGGGTGCTGTCTTCAGCGGGTTTGCAGGTGCGTGAGGGCGTGGGCAAGGTGGGGGTGGTGGGTGAGTTAATCGGTCGGGGCAATGACCCGCGATTACTGGCTATCCGTACCGATATGGATGCCTTGCCGATTCAAGAACAAACCCCATTGGCCTACGCCTCCCAACGATCGGGGATTATGCACGCCTGTGGCCATGACATCCACACCACCGTTGGTCTGGGGACGGCCATGGTACTGGCGGAATTAGCGGCGTACTTGCCAGGTAAGGTTCGCTTCCTCTTCCAGTCTGCGGAAGAAACCTCTCAGGGTGCCCGATGGATGATTGCCGATGGAGCCATGGAGTCTGTGAGTAGCATTCTTTCTCTCCATGTGTTTCCCAGCATTCCCGTGGGTGTGGTGGGCATTCGCTACGGAGCCTTGACAGCGGCGGCAGATGATCTGGAATTGCTGATTTTAGGAGAATCTGGCCATGGCGCTCGTCCCCACGAAGCGATTGATGCCATTTGGATTGCGGCACAGATCATCACCACCCTCCAGCAGGCGATTAGCCGTACCCACAACCCGCTGCATCCCGTGGTGCTGACCATTGGTCAAATTCAGGGTGGACGGGCTGCCAATGTGATTGCGGATCAGGTGCGACTTCTGGGAACGGTGCGATCGCTCCATCCTGAGACCCGCGATCGCCTGCCTTCCTGGATTGAAACCATTGTTTCCCATGTTTGTCAATCCTCCGGAGCCCGCTACGAACTCAACTACCGTCGGGGGGTGCCGTCGGTTCAAAACGACCCCCAACTGAACCAACTCTTAGAAAGCTCGGCACGGGAAATCTGGGGGCAGGAACGGGTGCAGATGATTCCCGATCCCTCCATGGGGGCTGAGGATTTTTCCCTCTACCTCGAACATGCTCCCGGTGCGATGTTTCGCCTAGGGGTGGGGTCTGTCGATCAACCCAACTATCCTCTGCATCACCCCCTGTTTACCGCTGATGAAGCGGCGATCGCGACCGGGGTGGCGACCCTAGCCTATACTGCTTGGCAATACTGGCAATCCGCTTGCGGCTCAGCCAACCCCTCCCAATTTTCCCAGTATCCCTAGCATCCATATGACATCTTTTGAGGCTGAAGTCTCTAAGCGCTTAAGTATCAGTCGGATCAATCAGAGTCCGGTAGGGAATCCTGTACAACTTATCAGTTAGAGTACGCTGCAAGCAGCGGGGAATTCAACCCTTAGAGATTAAAATCAGTCCATTCTGCTAGAATGACCCCTCTTATGTTTGACTTTCTCAAAGTTGAAGCGCCGCGGCTGACGCCTCAACAGATTGCCCATTCCTTTCGCTGGCTGGGATGGATTGGTTTCTGGCTGCAATCTGTGCTCGGGGTGATCCCAATTTTAGTCGTGTTAACAACCGTCCTATTCAACCCCAAACAACGGCAAAGTAGCGGGCTTTCTTTCGGGTTATGGTTAGCGATCGCCTGTCTAATCATGCTCATCTTCAGTATTTACTGGTCTTTCCGGTATACTCAACTGTCAGCCAGTCTAGAGACAGCCCTACTGCGACCCGCAAAGTCCCAGGTACTTCGAAATCTGAAGCTTGGATTGTTCGCCAATTTTGGCACCATGACGATCGCAGTGATCATCGCTCTAACGCGAGTGGGGGAATTAACCTTCAAAATGCTAACGCTGCCCCAGGGTGCAACGGTCGTTGTTCCCCATCAGATCGGGACAACCGTTGCAGCACCGGGAACGCTGATTACCCCCTCGAATATGATTGCGATTCAGGCAATGATTAATGCCATCGCGTCTGGATTGGTTGGAGCTGTGATCGCATTGCTGTTGCTTTATCAGGTTGGGCTTCATCGCAACCTGGACGCTTGATATCGTGCCTTTCTCAATCTATTTACCCCTTGCTATCCACCATGGGTTCACCGCCATCTATCCCATCAATTCTGAACCTCTTGCCAGGGGATGCCCGCGATCGATTTATCAGCATCTTTCAGCAAAGCTTTTGGGATTTATCCGTGGACAGCTGATGCTGATGCTCTTTCTGGCTCTCTCGATGGGTGAACGGATCGCTGGATTGCTAGGGGTGTTTCTTTCGATTCCGATCGCAGGTATTATTGCCCTCTGGATGCGATCTGCCCCAGAGAAGGCAACCTTGCTCCTGGAAGCAGCTCCAGAAACTGTTGTTGAGCAAAGGGATGGGCAAACATGAAGCGGTATCCAGATTGCTATTTCGTCCTTGTGTTGGGGTTTCTGACAGCCTGTACATCACCCCCACCTCCACGGGCTCCTGTTGATCAATTGAACGTTGTCACCCTCGACCACAAGAAGCTTGTTACAGGTCAAACGGTCTATGTTCCCATCTACTCGCACATCTACGCATGGGAGCAGAGTTTAAAGTTGGACTTAACCGCGACGCTGAGTTTGCGGAACACAGACCTGACTCAACCAATCATTATTACCTCTGCAAATTATTACGATTCGAGCGGTAAACTTGTTCGCAAATATATAGAGAAACCCATAGAGCTTGGCTCCCTGGCTGCGACAGCGTTTGTCGTCAATCAAGACGATGACAGTGGTGGGTCAGGGGCCGCTTTCATTGTAGAGTGGGTGGCTCAAAGGGACGTTTCTGACCCTGTGATCGAGGCAGTCATGATCAATGCCAGTGGCAATCAGGGCTTATCTTTTGTCAGCCCTGGCCGAGTAATCAAACGTTGGGGAAGTAGCAGATAGGTTAAGCAGCTGGTTTCCAGGCTAAATCCGCCAGTAACGATGAAAACCAGGAATTGGTCATCAATGGATTAGTCAGGCTGCCAACTTTGCCTCACCAGTCTCTGACAGCTCTAGATCGACAGTCCTAGTGTCCTGAAAATTTTCTTATCTCCAGTTCATCAATGGCACAGATTTGCAGCAAATACTTAGAGATACTGAACAATGACACTCTTACCGAATCATTCATGGGAGATTATTCACGGCTGAGTCAGATCGCCCTCAGTGCTCCATCGGATTGCCCGATGCCTTCGATCCATCGGCAGCAGATCCGTCAATGGATGTACCAGTGTCGTCAAGGGACATTGGCCTTACTTGAGGGGTTACAAGAGTCAAGGTTGCGATCGCAAATACATGCTGAATTCAGCCCCCTGGGTTGGCACCTGGGACACATCGCCTACACAGAAGCCTACTGGCTTTTGCACCATGCTGAGGGACGGGAACTTGCCGGACGATATCAGCACTTATTTGCTGCCGATGGGCTACCGAAAGCGGAGCGTGAGCATTTACCGCCCCTGATAACTCTGCTGGCCTATGTTCACGCGGTGCGACAGCAAACCCTGGAGACTCTAGACATTGCCCCCCTCGAAACCCAAGAACGACTCTGGCTGTGGTTACTTCAGCACGAGAGTCAACACGGTGAAACCATGAGTTTCCTGAAGCAGATACAGCAGCAACACACTGCTGAGGTTTGCGCCCTCACCTCGATCCATCGTCACCCAGCGCGGCTCCATGACTGGATTAAAATCCCCGCCGGAGAATTTCAGCAAGGCAGCGATCGCCTTGATGCCTTAGACAACGAAAGCTCCCAGCATTGGGTGGATCTCCCCACCTACTGGATCGATCGATATCCTGTCACCCAAGGGCAGTTTGCTAGCTTCATCCAGGCCGGTGGGTATGAGCATTCCCATTGGTGGTCTGCCGATGGTTGGCGCTGGCGACAATCTCAAGGAGTGACCCAGCCCCTCTACTGGCAAGAAGCTCAACCCCAGCATCCCGTGTGTGGGGTCAGTGCCTACGAAGCCGAAGCCTACTGTCGTTTTATTGGCAAGCGTCTGCCCACCGAGGCTGAGTGGGAGAAAGCCGCTAGCTGGAATCCAGAATTGGGGCGATCGCACCCCGTACCCCTGGGGCATGGAACCGCCAACGCCAACTCACTGCAACTATGATCATCAACCAGGGCACACCACCCCTGTTCAGACCTATCCCCAGGGTCAAAGTTACTATGGCTGTGACGACTGTTTGGGCAACGTTTGGGAATGGACAGCCACTGACTTTGCCCCCTACCCCAATTTTGTTGGCTATCCTTACCCTGGCTACTCTGCCGCTTACTTTGATGGGCAGCATCGTGTCCTTAGAGGTGGCAGTTGGGCAACCCGTCCCTGGGCACTGCGGAACAGTTTTCGTAACTGGTATCATCCCGGTGTGCGGCAAATTCTAGCGGGGTTCCGCTGTGCTTCCAGCCAACCTGTGTGAGGGAGTCCATCAATGACAACTTTCTATGAAGTGGTGAATCAATCTCAGCCACAACCCCGGTTCCAATACATTCCCCTGGGTACTCCTGACCAGACAGTGGATCACGGTGAGGATGTGATTCAAGGTCTCAGTCAGGTACCCAAAACCCTTCCCTGCCGTTATTTCTACGACGATCAGGGTTCCTTGCTGTTCGAGCAAATCTGCACTCTGCCGGAATATTATCCCACCCGAACTGAACGGCGGATCTTAACCACTGCTGCGGCTGAAATTGCTGAGTTCACCGGTGGGTGCGAACTGGTGGAATTAGGCAGCGGCAGTTCTAGCAAAACCCGTTTGCTGCTGGATGCCTATAGTCAGCTGGCCGCTCCCTTGCACTATTGTCCGATTGATGTCAGTGGCGGGATGCTGAAAACCAGTGCCCTGGAGTTGCTGGATCAGTATCCCCAACTCCACATCTGTGGCCGAGTGGGAACCTATGAGCAAGCCCTGGTCAATTTGTCCGGTGACTCCCTCGGGGAACCAACACGGGTAATCTCCGACCCCGATCTCCCCCGACTGTTGATCTTTTTGGGGAGTACGATTGGCAATCTGGATGCTGTGACCCTCCAGAAATTTCTGCTCCAAGTCCAGCAGGCACTCCGACCCGGCGATTATTTTCTGCTCGGTGTCGATCTGCAAAAATCGATTGAAATCCTGGAGCCTGCCTATAATGACGCTCAGGGGATCACTGCGGCCTTTAACCTCAATTGCTTACGGCATCTGAACTGGCGATTTAACGGCAACTTTGACCTATCGCAATTTGCTCATTGGGCGTTTTATAACACTGCGGCAAACCAGATTGAAATGCACCTCCGGAGTTTGGTCTCCCAAACAGTTACCTTACAAACCCTGAATTTTCGAGGGGCACTGGCAGCGGCGGAAACTATCCAAACAGAAATTTCCCGCAAGTTTGATCTGCCGACCTTAAAGACGGAGCTACAAGCCTATCAACTGCAACCCCTCCATAGTTGGACAGATCCCCAACACTGGTTTGCGCTGCTGCTCTGTCAGCGGTCGATCTCTGCCTGAACGGGTTTAGGGACACCGATCTTCTTTACAGAAAACGAGTTGCGTGATCACAAGCCAGGAACTGTGAAGCGCTGCAACTCCCGTCACGATCCTGATGAAGTCGTTTTGCGACTCCCTCTCGGCTTCCCTGTTTTAGCGGGCGTACCAACGGTTTTGCGGGATGTTTTGGTGGTTTTAGAGGTTTTAGTGGTGGCCGGAGTCTGAATCGCAGTAGCTTTACTGGTTTTTCGTCCCGACTTCTTCTGGGAGGATTTAGCCGCCAGTAGCTCCAGCGCCATGGCTAGGGTGACTGTTTCAATCGTCTCTCCCTCAGGCAGCGAGACATTGGTTTTGCCATGTTTGATATAAGGCCCATAGGGACCGTTATAAAGATTCACAGGGTCTGCATCTTCGGGATGTGCCCCCAGCTCCCGTAGGGGTTTGATCTGGCCACGACTGCCCCGGCGTCCTTTCGGCTCTGCCAGGAGTTCTAAGGATCGATCCAGGGCGATCGTCAGGACATCATCTCCCGCTTTGAGGGATCGATAATCTTTTCCTTCTTTCCCCTGATCGTGGACGATATAGGGGCCAAATCGTCCCAAACCAGCCTGAATTTTACCCCCTGTCTCAGGATGGGTGCCTAGGGTACGGGGGAGGGCGAGGAGACCCACTGCCGTCTCTAGAGTGAGATTGTCGGTGGTGACACCCTTGGGCAAGGAAGCTCGCTTTGGTTTAGGGCTGGCATCCGTTGCTTCTCCTAACTGGACATAGGGACCATAGTTGCCGACGAGGAGATAAATTGGTTCTCCCGTGTCTGGGTGGGAACCCACCTTATCTGGACCCTCCGTTTTCTGACGGAGCAGTATTTCCACCTGCTCAAAGCTCAGATCGGCGGGGGTGAGATCCTTGGGGATCGAGGCTTTAACCGAACCGCTATCATTCTCAACTTCAATATAGGGACCAAATCGACCAATGCGAACCTTATAGGGCAGTGCGGCTTCCGAGGGAGACTCTAACTGCACGGTGCGAGCCTCATTGGGGTCAATCGCCCCCTCTCGTTCCCGAGTTTGAGTCTCTAGCCCACTGTCTCCCAAATAGAAATTCCGTAGATAGGGTAGCCATTGAGCTTCACCCGTAGAAATTTCATCCAGGGTTTGCTCCATCCGGGCAGTAAATCCTGGATCGACCAAGTCAGGAAAGTGCTTTTCCAGAAGGGTGGTAACGGCGAAAGCCGTAAAGGTGGGAATGAGCGCATGACCAACCATCTGGGCATACCCCCGGTCGATGATGGTGCCAATAATGGTCGCGTAGGTACTGGGGCGACCAATGCCCTCACTTTCCAGGGTTTTAACTAAGGAGGCTTCGGTGTAGCGAGCCGGGGGTTGGGTCTCATGGCCAACGGCTCTCAATTCCTGGCACTCAGGGGCATCCCCAACTCGGAGGAGGGGCAGAATCACCTCCTGATCTTCAATGGCGGCATCGGGATCATCAGAGCCTTCCACGTAGGCACGAAAAAATCCTGGGAAGTCAATACGCTTGCCAGTGGTGCGGAAGCCTGCGTCTTCAACTTGGAGTTGCACCGTAATGTGGGTCTGACGGGCTTCGGCCATTTGGGTGGCAACGGTGCGCTTCCAAATCAGGTCATAGAGCTGTAACTCACGACCAGTTAAACCAGTTTCCTGGGGCGTGCGAAAAGCACTTCCCGCAGGCCGAATCGCTTCATGGGCTTCCTGTGCCCCTTTACTCTTGGTGGTGTACTGACGGGGTTGGGGACTCAGGTACTGAGAACCATACATCTGCTGCACACATTCACGGGTGGCGGCGATCGCCTGCTGAGACAGGTGAACGGAGTCCGTCCGCATGTAGCTAATGTAGCCCTGTTCATAAAGGCTCTGAGCCACTCGCATGGTATCGCGGGCGGTGAGGCGCAACTTCCGGTTGGCTTCTTGTTGCAGTGTCGAAGTGGTAAACGGAGGCGAAGGCTTGCGGGTAACGGGCTTCTCTTCTAGGTGGGTCACGCTCCAGGGCTGGGTCAGCAACCGTGCTTGCAGTTCTCGTGCTTGAGCTTCATTCAGCAGCAGCACCTGCCGTCCCGCTACAATTTGCCCCGTTGATTCATCAAAATCACTCCCCGTTGCCAGTCGGATGCCCCCTAAAGTTGTCAAGCGGGCTTCAAAGGGGGTCTGTTCGTGTTCTAGGAGGGCTTTAAGATCCCAATAACTCCCGGTGCGAAAGGCACGGCGTTGGCGCTCCCGAGTTACTAGGAGGCGGACAGCCACGGACTGTACCCGTCCTGCCGACAATCCCCAGGCAAGTTTTTTTCCACAGCAGCGGTGAGAGGGTATATCCCACTAAGCGATCGAGAATCCGGCGAGTTTCCTGGGCGTGCACCAGTTGTTCATCAATATCACGGCAGTTCCGAAGGGCAGCGTGAATCGCATCCTCCGTAATTTCATGGAAGACCATGCGCCTGACGGGGACTTTGGGCTTGAGCAACTGGGTCAGATGCCAGCTAATGCTTTCTCCTTCGCGGTCTTCGTCCGTTGCCAGCAATAACTCATCGGCTTCTTTCAGAGCATCCTGCAAGGCTTTAACAATCTTCTTTTTATCCTTGGGAACCACATAGAGAGGCTCAAAATTCGCATCGACATTCACACCGAGGGGTGCCCACTTTTCTCCTTTGACGCCCTCAGGAATTTCGCTGGCTGACTGGGGCAGGTCTCGAATATGTCCCATCGAAGCTTCAACCCGGTAGCTGGCGGGCAGGTAATTACGGATCGTGCGGGCTTTGGTAGGGGATTCAACGATGACGAGGGTTGACATGGGACGGGTAACTTCGCGAACAAAGACAGCGTAGCAAAGGCGAATCGAATCTGGTGGGTTGATGGCAGTCCCTGACCTTCATTGCGGAAAGGGCAGGTGCGGGGTCATTCGGGACTTGCTTGATCCAGGTATAGCGCGAATTGGCGACAGTAAGGCAGTCTCTCTGGGATGCCAACCCAGGGTCAATGCGGATGACTCAATCATAGAGAAAAGTTTTCAAGATATCGCTGTCCTAGATATACAGCCATAGGCAGCCAGAATGGGAGCGGTCGTCCGATAGAATTGGGGAGCCTTATAATATCTGCATTCTCCCATCCCTTATATAGCTTATGGATTTTGCCAGTCTTGTAGCTCAACTCAATGCCGGGACAATCCTGCCAGAGGGCATCGTCATCACCACCTTGTTGCTGGTTTTGATTGCCGACCTGATTGCTGGACGTAGTTCTGCGCGCTGGACTCCCTACGGGGCGATCGCCGGACTGTTCGCAGCGATGATTGCTCTTTATTATCAATGGGATACCAGCAATCCGATTGCCTTCCTGGGAGAATTTAACGGAGATCCCCTGAGTGTGGTCTTCCGGGGGATTATTGCCCTGTCATCAGCGGTGACAATTCTCATGTCGATCCGCTATGTGGAGCAGACAGGAACCTCCCTAGGGGAATTCATTACAATTCTACTGACTGCAACCGTAGGTGGCATGTTTCTTTGCGGTGCTGATGAACTTGTCACCATCTTTGTCTCCCTGGAAACCCTCAGTATCTCCTCTTACTTGCTGACCGGGTACATGAAGCGAGATCCTCGCTCCAACGAAGCAGCCCTCAAATACCTGCTCATTGGGGCATCTAGTTCAGCAATCTTTCTCTACGGCATCTCGTTGCTCTATGGGTTATCAGGGGGTGAAACCCGCCTCAGTGCCATTGGTACCAACCTCGCAACCCTAGGAACGGGAGAATCTCTGGGACTGGTGATTGCCCTCGTATTTGTGATTGCTGGCATTGCCTTCAAAATCTCAGCAGTTCCCTTTCATCAGTGGACTCCAGATGTCTATGAAGGCTCACCAACCCCCATTGTTGCCTTCTTATCCGTTGGCTCTAAGGCCGCAGGATTTGCCTTGGCGATTCGGTTGCTAGCGGCTGCTTTTCCATCCATGGAGGCGCAGTGGCACTATGTGTTTACCGCCTTAGCCGTACTCAGCATGATCCTAGGGAATGTAGTTGCCCTCACCCAAACCAGCATGAAGCGCCTCTTGGCCTACTCATCGATTGGTCAGGCGGGGTTTGTAATGATTGGGTTAATAACGGGAACCACAGAAGGGTATGCCAGTATGGTGTTCTATCTTCTGGTTTACCTGTTTATGAACCTGGGAGGCTTTATTTGTGTGATTCTGTTTTCTCTGCGAACGGGCACCGACCAGATCAGTGAATATGCCGGACTTTATCAGAAAGATCCGCTGTTAACCCTAGGGCTGAGCATTTGTCTGCTGTCCCTTGGGGGCATTCCTCCCTTTGCTGGTTTCTTCGGCAAACTGTATTTGTTCTGGGCTGGTTGGCGAGCCGGTGCCTACGGGTTGGTTCTCTTGGGCTTGATTACCAGTGTGGTCTCGATTTACTACTACATTCGAGTCATCAAGATGATGGTGGTAAAAGAACCTCAGGAAATGTCAGAGGTTGTCAAAAATTATCCAGAGATTCGCTGGAATTTACCGGGGATGCGGCCGTTGCAAATTGGCCTGATCTCAACGGTGGTGGCAACTTCCATCGCCGGCATTCTCTCAAATCCCCTGTTTACCCTGGCGAATGATGCCATTGTCAATAGTTCGGTTCTGCAAGCGGAGATTACTCGGACAGCAGTCCCCAGTGTTGCCACAACGAAACTGCCTCCCAACCTGCTGCCAGGGGAGGGTGGGCAGGTACTCTGAGGGGTGGTGATGATTTGTTTGCATCAGGGAGGTCAGAGCCTCCCTTTTTTTGGCGATCGCTGCTGCTGATAATTTTCCAGAGACACCACCACAAGGGCGGCGGCATGTCGCTACTTAAGGCTGAATCCGCACATCAATCACACTGGCATTAAAGTCATAGGTTAACCCTTCCAGTTCTACCAAGGTACCAACTTTGATATTGCTATTGCCCAGTACGGGGCCTTTGCTAGTGATTTTGGCCTCACCGCTCAGGGTGAGTAAGAGATCGGCACTGAATTTCAGTTCCGGTCTGGGATCTGGCAAGGCTTTTACAGAGCCGTCGGGTTGAGGGACAGGGGTGGTACGGGGCAAAATTTCCACCGACTTGACATTAATTTGACCGTAGGGCTGATTCCGAATAATCAAATTTGTCTTCTCACCGGGCTTGACTAGGCTTTGGGGATTACTGACCCCCAAGCCTTTGACCATGACATCGACCTCAACGGGCTTTGTGGCCACGCCAATTTGGGCAACCGAACCAGAGGTACCAGGGAAGAAAAAGATACCGACAACTACCAGCAAAATCACCAAGGCGGCTCCCAGGTCAAGAATACTGATTTTGCCCAATAAACGTCCTTGCGGATCTATCAGAGCCATATGCTGTTTTCGTAGCTAGACTTGGGTCAGGATACCATAGCAAACGCAGCAGCACTGGTGTTCCCCAGCCTGAAGATGGCTGTTGCAACTTCGAGCATCTTCCCTGCGTCTAATCTGATCAGTAACCTCAGTCTTTTTAAGAGACTGCTCACACACCAGAACGATGGTTCAATTGCATCGATTTAGCAGCAGGGGTTTGCGTCATTTCTGGCTCTATCCCTTAGTGGCACTGGGGGTGGCACTGGGATTGATCATGGGTGCACCCACCCGTACCCAGGCATTTCCCTGGGGTGATCTGCTGCGTCAGGGAATTGAAGTCATTCGCCTCTCGACCATTTCTGATCGTCAGGAAGTCGCCCTAGGACAACAAATTAACCGTGAACTCGTCGGGCGAAAAATTCGGCTGTATGAAAATCCCGCCCTGACTCGTTACATTAATCGTTTGGGGCGACAACTAGCAGCCAACAGCGATCGCCCCAATCTCCCCTATCGGTTTCAAGTGGTTGCCGATCGCAGCATTAATGCCTTTGCCACGATGGGAGGCTTTGTCTACGTCAATACGGGCTTACTCCGGGCAGCGGATAATGAGGCCCAACTCGCCAGCGTTCTTGCCCACGAGATTGGACATATCAGCAGTCGTCATGCCGTCGAGCAATTGCGGAAAGCAGCGTTAGAGAAAGGGATAGCGACGGTTGCGGGGCTGGAAGATAGCCGATTGGTTTCCCTGGGGGTGGACTTAGCCATCAACCGCCCCGGTAGTCGTCAGAATGAGTTGGAAGCCGATCAGAAAGGGCTGGTAATGCTGAAACGCTCTGGCTATGCCCCCATCGCCATGGTGGATTTTCTCAAGAAACTACAGGCAGAGCGTTCAATTCCCTCATTTTTGAGTACTCACCCAGCGACTGCTGCCCGGATTATTGCCTTGCAGCAAGCCATTGATCCGGCGACAGCCAGCCAAGGGGAGGGTCTGGATGGATTGGCCTATAAACGCCAATTGCTCAGTCTCTTAGAGTCTTAGCAACTGGCGATGGCGAATCACCTGGGCTGGTTCGATGTGGGTAATGGCTGCTTCCCAGGAGAGGGTTCGCTGGCAGTCCTGGTAGACATTGACCTGATAGACTTGGCGATTGGTGAGATCCAGCCCTGTCAACCAGCCGCTCTTGGGATGGTAAGCTCCGGTATCGATATCTAACCACCCCGCACCCTGAGCCAACTCACCGGGGGCAACCCCAGGGAGGGTGAAGGTAATCGTATGTCCGGCAATGATTAATTTATCCGGGAAGTAAGGCTGGGGATGACTGTGAAAGGCTTCACGAACCCAGCAGAATTCCTGAGCCCCTTGCGCTTCCAAGGGCATCTGGGGGTTGACTCCGGCATGGACGAGCCAAACAGCTCCTAGATCGATGTATAGGGGTAACGTTCGCATCCACTCCACATGCTCCAGCAGCAGATCCATATCCTCGCCATAGCTCACCAGAGTCATGTGGCCGCCGCTATAGAGCCATGATTGCAAGGCTTGATTTTGGATCTGATTGTCTGGAAACGCATCTAACAAAAATTGTTCGTGGTTCCCCAAAAGACATTGATGGGAACCCTCTTTCACAAACCGAACTACCTGGGAGCTCTCGGGTCCTCGGTCAATCAAATCCCCCAAAAAGTAAACCTGATCCGTTGTACTGGGTGCGATCGCCTCCAGTAGGGTCATAAGGCCAGCGTAATGTCCATGCACATCTCCGATAACGATCTGACGCTGGCTGTTGGTACTCATTACTTCAGGTACGGAACGGGTATAGCCGTCTTCGATCTACGGAGCAATCACGGGGCTAGGGATCGCATCTCTACGGAGGTGTCTGAGTCAGGCTAGTCCCATTATGCCGCAATTGTTCCGTGATCTTGCGACCTGCGGGAAAGTCATTGTAAACTGTGTATCATATTTTACCTGTTGAGGGTACGCAGGAGGCGTTGTAAGTCTGCTAGAAACCCTCCCTGACGGCGCCGTTGACCACTGGCCTGCATCAACAACCGATCCAGTTCATCACCGATGGGTTTCAGGGGAACTTCAGCCACGCATTGATGGCTCCCCGCTTGCTCCAACCAAATCTGCCAGGGGGTTGGATAGCTGCGGAACAAGACAGCACCCTCCAGCGGTCGCAGGTAGTAACAAGGTTCAAAGGTATTGAGAAAACGCTGCCGCAGTTGCCGTCCCACATAGCCAATGCCCGTAACGCTGGCATCTTCCAGGCGGGGATTGAGCATGATCAGGGGACGCTCCCCAACTTGCTGACACAGCTTTTCCACCGTCTCGACTTCTACGGCAGACGGAGCAATCAGCACAAAGGATTGATCCCCTGGTTCTACGGTTGCTTTCAACTCCCCCAGCCCGTAGATTGCCACATTGGCGAGCGGCCACTCCCGCCGCGCCAAGGCTCCGGCCCCCGCATCAGCAAACAGCACCTTACAGGGGGCTGGTAGCCAGGTTTCTGGAGCCGTTGGTAGCAGCCATTCTTGGGCGACTGGCATGGGTTTGAGTTCCGGTAGGAGCAGCTCAATTTGTAATCGTGTGTACCCGGCTGAGATCGCAGCTTGGGTAGCACTTCTAGACTGATCAATTGCTTCTTCCAGGGATTGGGGCAGTGTCACCATGATCAATATTCAAGCAGGGTTTTAACTCTTAGTCTCCCTCAAGATGCGATCGCCCTCCCAGGGATTGTGTCAATCTCTCTAGGGGGCGTTGGCACAGATTACCCCCAGCATCCTAGTAGAGCATCAGATAGCGCAGCAAAAAACGCCAGGATGGCAACGGCACAGGTAATAATCAACTGACCGGGCAGGGGTACCAGGGAATAATTCAGGATCGCCTCAGGGAGAGACAAGGCCGCTAAGTCCTTTCCCCATTGCAACAGGTGTCCCAACACCAGGTAGAGCAATCCGGTGCTATGAATGGTCAACAGCCCTGCCAAACAACTCAGAGCCAGTAACTCCAGACGAGTCGGTAGCTTAAAAGCCAGATAGCCACAGACCCAAGCAGCAGGAATGAACCCCAGCAAATAGCCAAAAGTTGGCTCGGTCAGGTAGTCCAGACCACCCCCCTGGGCAAAGACAGAAATGATTGGATAGCCAAATAAACCCAGACCCAGGTAGGCAATTTGCGAGATCAACGCCGCATTCCGCCCCCCCAAACATCCTGTCAGTAAAACCGCCCCCACCTGGTAGGTGACACCTAGAGGATAGGTTTCGATTCCACTGAGGCTCCAATACCAAGGAGGATTGGTAATTTGGGCTTCTAAAAAGGTGCCATTAATCGTCAGGAATAAACCAACTAAAGCCCAGAGAAGTTCAGTGGAAGCTGCCACTTGCGTGATTCAAGAGGGGACATTCAACAGGGGACGGTGTGCAATCGGGAATCGTCAGCATCACCGTTTTCCACCATTGTAGGGTTCTCCATGGGTGAGCCATCGGCAGCTTCCAACACAAAGCCAGCATCCCAAATCATCTCCCAATCTGCTTGGGCGGCCTGTCCGGGGGTGGTAAGGTAGTCGCCCACAAAGATCGAGTTCGCTGCATAGAGACCTAGGGGTTGCAGCGATCGCAGGTGGACTTCTCTGCCGCCGGCAATCCGAATCTCTTGGGAGGGGAGCAGGAAGCGAAACAGGCACAACACCCGGAGACAATGACGGGGGGTGAGGGTTTGTACATTCGCAAACGGTGTCCCTGGAATCGGAATCAGAAAATTCACAGGTACACTGGTAATGCCCAATTGCCCCAGGGACAGAGCCAAATCGATGATGTCGTCGTCACCTTCCCCCATGCCAATAATGCCCCCAGAACAGGTGGTAATCCCGGCGGCTTTGACCTGTTCCAGGGTCGAGATGCGATCGCCGTAGGTATGGGTGGTGCAAATATTGCCGTGGTGATCTGCCGAGGTATTGAGATTGTGATTCACCCGATCCACCCCTGCCGCTGCTAAGCGCTGGGTCTGTTCCCCGCTTAACAGACCCAAACAGGCGCAGACTTTCAGGTCGAAGTTGGATTTAATCTCTTGAACAGCCTCTAAAACCTTTCCGAAGGTTGCCTCATTGGGGGTGCGTCCCGAGATCACCAGGCAAAAGGTACCGGCCTTCAAATCAGCAGCCCGTTCCGCCGCTGCTAGGATTTTCTGTTTGCCCAACAAAGGGTACTTCTCAATTTCAGCGCTGGAGATTTTCGATTGGGAACAATAATGGCAATCCTCTGGGCAGAGACCACTCTGGGCATTCAACAAAAAATGTAAGCGGACGCGATTTCCCCAATAATGACGACGCACCCGATAGGCCGCCGCCAACTGTTCCAACAAGACCGAATCGGGGGCACGGAGCACCGCTCGAGCCTGTTCGCGAGTAATCAGCTCCCCCGCTAAGGCGCAATTAGCAAGCTGATTCCAGTCGAATCGATCAGGAGCGCAACCGGGCAAGGATGCTTGAAGCACGATGGACTCAATTAACGTTTCAGTGAAGCAAATGCTGGCATTTTATCACCTCAGTGGACTGGCTGCGGGCAGAATTCCCAGCAGCGGAAAAACCCCTGAAACCTAGCTTCCAGCCATTAGTTGCTTCTCAGACCCCAGGAGGCTTTAACCTAATCTTTACGATCAAGCAGTACTCTTTGATACGTTTACTGCAAAACTGTTCACCCCAGAGCTCAAATGCAACTCTTCTCAAGAATTCCATCTGCTGCTGGTCAAGCCCTTTTCCTGCCCTTCCTGGCCTTGACAGTGGGTTTGGCATCCTGTCAAAGTAATCCGCCTCAATCCAATACAGGAACAGGAACAGCGAGTCCTGGTGCCACCGTATCCCTGAGTGGGGCAGGGGCGACTTTTCCGGCTCCCCTCTACCAACGTTGGTTTGCTGACTACAACAAACTCCATCCCAATGTCCAAGTTAGCTACCAGTCGGTTGGCAGTGGTGCGGGTGTGCAACAGTTTGTTGGTGGTACCGTAGACTTTGGGGCCAGTGATGTCGGTATGAAGCCGGATGAGGTAGCCAAGGTGTCTCGCGGGGCTCTGCTGTTACCGATGACCGCTGGCGGCATTGTTGCCGCTTATAATTTGCCCGATGTCAAGGATTTAAAGCTGTCTCGAGAGAACCTGACGGCGATTTTCCAGGGCAAGATTACCAAGTGGAATGACCCGAAACTCGCCAAGGACAATGCGGGTGTGACGTTACCTGATCTGCCGATCGCAGTCATCTATCGCTCGGATGGCAGCGGGACGACCGCAACCTTTACCAAACACCTGAGTGCGATTAGTCCAGACTGGAAAAATGGCCCCGGAAACGGTAAGTCAATTCAGTGGCCTGTGGGAACCGGTGCCAAGGGTAATGAAGGGGTGACCGCTCAGATCCAACAAACACCGGGGGCAATTGGCTACATTGAGTACGGGTATGCCAAGGAAAACAATGTGACTTTTGCTAGCTTGGAAAATAAAGCGGGTAAATTTGTCACCTACACCCCCGAGTCTGCAGCGGCAGCGCTTGCCAAGATTCAGCTGCCTGAGAGCCTGATGGCCTTTGACCCCGATCCAGAGGGGGAGGGTTCCTACCCGATTGTCACCTATACCTGGGTTCTGGCTTACAAGACCTACGACAATCCGGAAAAGGCAAAATCCCTGAAAGAGGTTCTGAAGTGGAGCTTAACCGATGGGCAGAAACTCAGTCCTGATCTGGGTTATGTTCCCCTCCCTGCAGAGGTTGTAACCAAGGTTACAGCGGCTGTTGACACCATCAGCCCCTAGGTCTTCTACCCAAGGGCAGTACTGCATTCCTCTACGCCAGAGTTCCACAGTATTGCCCAAAGGTGAAAGCAGCCCTCTTGGATCATCTCCCCCTAGTTTTCTCCGAGAATGCCCATGACACTCACTCTCAAGCAGTCTCACGCGATCGCAAAACCCCGCTCCCCTGTTGATCGACAGCTGGATCGGGGCTTTGTTTGGATGACCCAGGTTTTTGCCCTTGCGATCGCGGGAGTGTTGATCTGGATTACCCTTGAGGTTTTGATTGCCGCCTTTCCGGCCATGCAGACCTTCGCCTTGGGCTTTTTGACCTCCACCGACTGGAATCCCGTCAAGGATCAGTACGGCGCGTTACCCCAAATCTTTGGCACCCTGGCAAGTTCTTTTCTGGCCCTGTTACTGGCAATTCCTGTCGGCCTCGGAGTGGCGGTGTTTTTAACCGAGGACTTCCTGCCAACCCAGGTGCAGACGGTACTGGTATTTTTCGTTGAGTTACTGGCGGCGATTCCCAGCGTCGTCTATGGGTTGTGGGGAATTTTTGTCCTGATTCCCCTTTTGCGAGCCCCGGCGGGCTGGCTTCATAGCCATTTGGGGTGGTTCCCCCTGTTTAGTACCCCCCTGAGTGGCCCAGGGATGCTGCCTGCAGGGGTGATTCTAGCCATAATGATTCTGCCGACGATCGCCGCGATTTCCAGAGATGCCCTAGTTGCAGTGCCTAAAGAGCTGAAACAGGCTGCCCTGGGGTTGGGAGCCACCCCCTGGGAAACAATTCTGTTGGTGATGCTACCAGCTGCTTTTTCAGGCATTGTTGGGGCCATTATGCTGGCATTGGGACGAGCCATGGGCGAAACCATGGCGGTGACCATGTTAATTGGTAACTCGAACACCATTACTGCATCGATTCTTGCCCCGGCGAACACCATCTCGTCCTTGCTGGCGAATCAGTTTGCCGAAGCCAAGGGACTTCAGGTGTCGGCTTTGATGTATGCCGCTCTCGTATTGTTTTTTCTGACACTGCTAATCAACATATTGGCAGAAATGTTAGTACGCAGGGTGCAAAAGATCTAGTTTTCTCCCAGGGAGACCTTACGACGCTATGACTGCAAGTTCCTCTCCTACCCCCCCCCCGGCAATGGCCCTAATTTTCGCCGAGCCAAGGGTTCCCCTCGGTCTCTCTTTGGGTTCTTGATGACCGGGCTTACCTTCGCTGCTGCCGCGATCGCTCTAGTCCCTCTGATTGCTGTGATCTCCTATGTGCTGATTCAGGGCGTGTCTCAGCTAAACTTCAATGCCTTCACCCAACTAACCCCCCCCCCAGGAGTGCCAGGTGGCGGTTTTGCCAACGCTATTCTTGGCACATTGCTCATGGTGGGTCTGGGAGCCTGCTTGGCGGTGCCCGTGGGGGTCATGGCAGCGGTGTTTCTGTCAGAGTTTGGGGGGGGAACTTCTCTAGCTTCCTGGATTCGCTTTGCAACGAATGTTCTCAGTGGTGTCCCCTCGATTGTGGTGGGCGTGTTTGCCTACGGGGTCGTCGTATTAACCACGGGGGGCTTCTCAGCGATCGCAGGTGGCTTTGCTCTTGCTATCTTGATGTTGCCGATCATTGCCCGGACGACCGAAGAATCCCTGAAACTGATACCCAATGAGGTTCGCCAGGCAGCCGTTGGTTTGGGGGCAACCAATATGCAGACAGTGTTTTGGGTGGTGCTGCCCGCTGCCCTGCCGGCAATTCTTACAGGGGTGATGTTGGCGATTTCCCGTGCTGCTGGGGAAACTGCCCCCCTGATTTTCACGGCGCTGTTTACCCAATTTTGGCCCCGATCGATATTGGAACCGACTCCCTCCCTGTCGGTGTTGATCTATAACTTTGCCACGGTTCCGTTCAAGAATCAGCAGGCATTAGCCTGGTCTGCTTCTCTGGTGTTAATTGTGCTGGTGCTCTTTACCAGTGTGATTTCTCGTTGGGCAACCCACCGTAAAACCTACTAAGCCACAATCCTGAATTTTGGTGCAACTTTTATGAATACTCCCTCTGAGAACACCCCCGCTGCCGACATTGTCCTCCGCGCTGAAAATCTCCGGGTTTTCTATGGGAGTTTTCTGGCTCTGCGCGATATTTCCCTGGATATCCCGAAGCATCAAGTAACCGCTTTCATCGGCCCTTCGGGTTGTGGCAAAAGTACCCTCCTGCGCTGCTACAACCGCTTGAATGATCTGATTAAAGTGTTCCGTGCCGAAGGGGCGATTACCTATCACGGTCAAAATCTCTATGCCCCTGATGTCGATCCCGTGGAAGTCCGTCGTCAGATTGGCATGGTGTTTCAGAAGCCCAATCCTTTCCCCAAGTCCATCTATGAAAATATTGCCTTTGGGCCACGGATTAATGGCTACAAGGGGGATATGGATGCCCTCGTGGAGCAGTCGCTGCGACAGTCGGCTCTGTGGGATGAGGTCAAAGATAAGCTGAAGGAGAGTGGATTGGCGCTGTCGGGGGGGCAACAGCAACGGCTGTGTATTGCCCGCACCTTGGCGGTGCAACCCGATGTGATTCTGATGGATGAACCCTGCTCGGCCCTCGACCCAATTTCTACCCTGCGGGTGGAAGAGGTGCTCCATGAACTCAAGGAGCGTTACACCATTGTGATTGTCACCCACAATATGCAGCAGGCGTCGCGGGTGTCGGATATGACCGCCTTTTTTAAATGTCGAACCCACGGCCAAGGGTGGACGAATTGGCTACCTGGTGGAACATGACCGCACAGATGTGATTTTTAGTAGCCCTAAACAGCAATCCACTCAGGAATACGTCAGCGGACGCTTTGGCTGATGCGATCCCCGTTGCCCAATCGCGGTAGGATTACCAATAGTTAAAACTTTTGTAACGTTTGGGCGAACACTCATGAAGCGCTACTTTTCTGGTTTGCTGGCTCTTGTTTTAGTTGTCGTCATTGGCTTAACAGGCTGCGCTGGCAATAGCACCTCTGGGCTTACAGGCAATTATCGTCAAGATACATTAGCCCTGGTTGACGGCCTGCGCAAGGCGATTCAGCTTCCCGATAATGCTCCTGACAAAACCACCGTGCAATCAACCACTCGCCAGTTGATCAATGATTTTGCAGCTCTCTATCGCCGGGATAGCTCGATTGCTAAATCCTCCTCCTTCACCACCATGCGCACCGCATTGAATTCCCTTGCGGGTCACTACAGCTCCTACCCGAATCGTCCCCTGCCCGAGAAGCTCAAGAGCCGCCTAGAGCAGGAGTTAAAACAAGTAGAAACTGCCCTGAATCGGGAGGCTTAACCCTATCTAGACAGCCTCTAGGGCAACCGTGTTGACTTCGGACTTCAAAAGTTCACTCAGTAAACAAGCAGGGCGATCGCTGTGGGGCCAGGCAAAGGCATGACGAAACGCTGCATCCTGACAGGCCTGTAGTTGCTTAAAGTCAATAATGTCATGGGTTAGCAGACTTTCGTACTCAAAGGGGAGACGGACATTGTGCAGACCTGCATTGTCGGTGCAGATAGCAATATCCACCCCAGCATCAAAGCAGCGATCGAAGACAACTTGCAGTTCCTGGAGATCTAAAAGGGTGCCGGTCTTTAAATAAGTTGTCGGGCAAACTTCCAGGCACTGGTGGCGCGCTGCCAGCTGCCCGAGCAGTTCTGGGTACCGCAAGGGAATCTGAATGCCATGGCCAATTCGCATCAGGTAGGGAATCAGTTCTGGGTAGCAACCCTGGGGGGTTTCATAGAGATGTCCTGTGGTCTTCAATCCCAGCGATCGCGCATAGGCATAGAGTTCTACAAACTCATCTAAGCGGTCTGCATACTGGGCATCGCCCCCTGCGAGATCGACGGCACACACGTAACTCGGCATCTGAGCTGCCAGATCCACGATCGCCCGATTCACCGCATTGGGTAAGCGGGAATGCATACAGAGGATCTGGCTGGTGACGATGGGATACTCTGGTAACCGGCTGGCACGACCCACCATCGCCACAATCTCGGCCATTTGGTCAATCCGCTCCGACTCCGATAACTCCGCGTCCGTTCGCAGGTAAGGGGTATAGCGAATTTCTAAATAAGCAAGATTTTCAAAAATGTAAGCCCCACGAATCAGCCGATAGACAAAGTAGGGTAACGTTTTCAGGGTTTGGCAGCCTTCCACCAGGGTATGTAATTCCAAATATTCATCCAGGCTCTTGCGAGGTTTCGTGTAGAACTCCTCAAACCCTGGATACTCAGGAAATCGTTGGGCCAGTTCTGCGTCGCTGCGATGGAAGTAGCGCCAGAGAACCCGCGGCACTACAGAACCGCCCAGATGTCGATGAAGCTCAGCGTGTAATGTCATGGCAACCTCGGCTACTCGAATAGGGTGGTATGGGAATCGGCCAATACACTCAAAGATTCAAACCAGTAAGTTGACAGTGGTTACAACCACTGACCATAATTGTAGTTTGTGAAAACTTTAGCGTATTTAAAAACTCTTGGCTAACGTTGTTGTCATCGGTGCCCAGTGGGGCGATGAGGGGAAGGGCAAAATCACAGACTTGCTGAGTAAGTCAGCAGATGTCGTTGTACGGTATCAGGGCGGGGTGAATGCTGGACACACGGTTGTGGTGAAAGACCAGACCTTCAAGCTCCATCTGATTCCCTCTGGGATTCTCTACCCCGATACCGAGTGCATTATCGGTTCGGGAACCGTCATTGACCCCAAAGTATTAATTGAAGAAATGGATCGCCTCCTGGAGCTCAACATCTCCTGCGATCTGCTCATGATCTCGGAGACAGCCCATGTCACCATGCCCTATCATCGGCTGATTGATCAGGCTGCTGAGGAACAGCGGGGAACCCATCGCATTGGTACCACCAAGCGCGGCATTGGCCCCACCTATGCGGACAAATCAGAGCGAACCGGCATTCGCATCATTGACTTGATGAATGCTGAGGAATTGCGGGGACAGCTACGTTGGGCGATCGCCAACAAAAATGTAATTCTGGAAAAGCTCTACAATCTACCGCCCTTAGACGCAGAAGCGGTGGTGGAGGAATACCTCGGTTACGCTGAGCGGCTGCGACCCCATGTGGTGGATAGCTCTTTTAAGATTTATGATGCGATTCAACGCCGACGCAATATCTTATTTGAGGGTGCCCAGGGAACCCTATTAGACCTAGATCACGGAACTTACCCCTACGTCACCTCCTCTAACCCCGTCGCGGGGGGGTGCCTGTGTGGGCGCTGGGATCGGCCCCACGATGATTGATCGGGTGATCGGGGTGGCTAAAGCCTATACCACTCGAGTGGGGGAAGGCCCTTTCCCGACCGAATTGAACGGTCAATTGGGTGAGTTTTTGTGCGATCGCGGGGCAGAATTCGGTACTACCACCGGGCGGCAACGGCGGTGTGGCTGGTTTGACGCGGTGATTGGCCGCTATGCAGTGCGGATTAATGGCCTCGACTGTCTAGCGATTACTAAGTTGGATGTCCTGGATGAACTGGCGGAAATTCAAGTCTGTGTCGCCTATGAACTCGATGGTCAACGTTGTTTAGAACTGCCCACGAGCGCTCGCCAGTTCGCCCGCTGCCAACCGATTTATCAGACCCTTCCAGGTTGGCAGCAGTCTACAGCTGACTGTCGCTCTCTAGAAGACTTGCCTGTGCAGGCCCTCAACTACCTGAAGTTCCTGGCTGAACTGATCAAAGTTCCCATCGCGATCGTCTCACTGGGAGCGAGCCGCGACCAAACCATTATCGTGGAAGATCCCATCCACGGTCCCAAGCGAGCCCTGCTCTATGCCAATGGTGCCTCTCAAACCGCTGGAGTTTGATGCTGTTGTTTGTTGTCCTTTCTTTTGTTCTGGAACTTATATCCCTATGGAACTCACCATTGAATGTCAGAAACGTGCAGTTGATAGCAAGCCCAATGCCCTGCGTCGCTCTGGGTTAATTCCAGCCGTGTTGTACGGCCACAATGGCGTCGAATCTTTAGAATTGACCGTGGCGGCGAAGGCTGCGGAATTTCTGGTGCGGGATGCCGTGGTCAAAAAATCCCGTATTCAAGTCAGCATTCCTGAACTCTCCTGGAGTGGTCAGGCCGTGTTGCAAGAGGTTCATGCTCACCCGGCTAATCGGAGTCTCTATCATTTAAGCTTCTTCGCCGTTCCTTCCTGAAATTGGTTGCAGCCTCAATGATCTCAGAGACAATCTAATTCACCCCAACTCCCGGTTGCAACCGGGAGTTGGGGTGTTTTTGGAGAACATTCGCCAGCGATCCCTAGCGCTTAAACTGATGGACTGCATTCACATCAATCGCCTTCGTTGCTATGGCTACACCGGTCTGCTTCCAGAAGAGCAGGTTTTAGGGCAATGGTTTGAGGCTGACATTACCCTCTGGGTTGATCTGAGTCTGCCCGGTTGCAGCGATCTCATCGAAGATACCTTGGACTACCGCATCGTGATTCAAATGGTGCAGCAGACGATTCATAGCGCCCGGTTTGCCCTGCTGGAACGGCTGGCGGCTGCCATTGTCGAGGCAATCTTAACCTCAACCCCTGTGGGCAAGGTGCAGATCCGGCTCACCAAGTTGGCACCGCCGATCCCAGAGTTTGGGGGTCAGATCACCGTCGAACTAACCCGTTCAGCCTAAGAGTTGGGAGTTACGGTCAGCTATCTCACTGGCATTTAAAACATTCGTGATCACTTGTTGTTCATAGGATTGAGTCGGTAAGGCTCGACGAGTATCGGTAATCAACCAGTCCAGTGCCGCTGCCTGCACATCAATCGTCGCTCCATTTTTATCAACACAGTAGCGACCAAAGACGAGCTTATCGACGAGGCGGACCCCTGCCCCCAACCGGGAATATTCAAAAATCACACTGTTGTCCACCGTGGCACCGCTACAAATATGGCAACTGGGGCCAATCATCGTCGGGCCAATAATTCTGGCTCCATCCTCGATGCGAGTCATCCCCCCAATGTAGATGGGGCCTTGAACCTCAACCCGATCCCAGTTAACGGCCACATTCAAGCCCGTGTAAATTCCAGGCATCACCTGATGGCCTGGAATGGCAACATTTTTGATCTCTCCCGTCAACACCCCCCGGACGGCCTGCCAGTAGTCGGGGACTTTGCCGATGTCCACCCATTCAAAGTCCATGGCAATGCCATAAAAGGGAGCCCCCATTTCCACCAGCTTGGGAAACAGTTGACTTCCGATATCGAATTCCTGACCCGAGGGAATATAGTCGAGAACCTCTGGCTCAAAGATGTAGATCCCGGTATTGATATTGGTGCTCAGGGCTTCGGCCACGGCGGGTTTTTCCTGAAACGCTTGAATACGTCCCAGATCATCTGTAACCACCACTCCATAGCTGGAGACGGCAGATCGGGGCACAGATTTCATCACCACCGTAGCGATCGCCCCTTTTTGTCGATGCCAGTTCACGGCTGCGGTCAAATCCAGATCAATCAGGGCATCTCCGCATAACACCACAAATGTATCGTCAAAAAATGGTGAGAAATCCTGAATTTTCCGCATCCCCCCGGCAGAACCGAGGGCTTCCCCCACCAATTCCCCATCCACCACCCGCCCTTCAAAGGAATAGGCAATCTGGACACCAAACCGCTGCCCATCCCGAAAATAACTCTCAATTTCATAGGCCAGATGGCTGACATTGACCATGATTTCATCGAAGCCATGTTGACGCAGAAGCTCCACCAAAAATTCCATGACCGGCTTTTGCAAGATCGGGATCATGGGTTTGGGTATGGTATAGGTAATTGGACGCACCCGCGTTCCTTTGCCAGCTGCCAAAATCATGGCTTTCATAAGGTTTGTCTCTTAATCCGGAAATACTTTAGACGTATAAACTTAAAGTGGGCATTAATACCCAAAATACCAGAGGCACTGCTGCTGCGATCTCACCTTGTCACTGATCGAGGGCCGCTTCGCCCATCATTCGGCTGCAGGTCTAGGGCAGAGAAGGTGCAGTGACTGGTAGTAAATCAGGTAGAAATCGTACCCTCAGATCCTGATAAAACTCTGTCTGAGCTAGCTCAACTTTGGATTGGGCTGACAGGAATAATAACCCCCAAAACACCCCTACTCGATCACTCTTTTGTTGCCACTCTAGCAGTTGCAACAGGTCTACCCAGCCCTCCTCCCCCGCAGCCTGGGGAGTGCGAACTGCCAAGAGCTGCTCCAGTTCTAGGGCAATTTCTGAAAGGTTCTCTTGGTGCGCCAATTGGGCAATGACTTGAGCGGCCTGGTTGCGGGACTGAGGACGGGGCCGGCGGGGTCGAGGACGAGGGACTGTTTCCTTCTCCAGAGTGGTTGCCATCTGCTGTAACTGATCAATTAACTCCTTGAGGGTGACTCGCCGTTGCTGTAAGGGCTGGGCGGCAGCCCGCCGCCGCAGCCGCCGCTCCAGCAGGGGTGGTAAGGGAGAGGGGACAAGCTCACTGCTACTGTCAATCTCTTCTAGGAAATCCTCTAGATCAGAGCCAGGAGACTCGGTATCGAGTCGCACCAAGCTCTCAGCCTTGAGCAGAACCAGCATTGAGGCATAGAGAAAGGCCTGTCCAGATTGTGACAGCTCTGCCTCTCGGGACGCCTGGGTATGAGACGGAGGAATCTGACTGAGGTAGCGATCGATGACCTCAATCACCTGCACATTCCAGGGGTCAATTTCTCCCCGCTCCGCTAGATCAATCAGTTGAGCGATCGCGTGCTGTGCTAGGGAAGCAGTCATGAAAACCCTCACTTGCTCACTTGATCTGGATACGGCTAAAAAAGATTGCAGCTACCACCACGAGTCCCAGCATTAACAGGGGCACCCCCAGGCTCCAGAGCCCATCGGGTAGCTGCCCTACTTCCTCCATCCCAGGTACCTCTCAGGATCTGTGTCTCAGGATACCTCTACCTCAGCCTTGGTGACCACGGGATCAGCGGCTGGGAGCAATCGCCGCTGTTCTTGAAGCTCCACCTTGTAACGCTCAATATCCTGCTCCAGTTCTTGAATGGTCTCGTCCTTCTGTTCCAGGACTTCTTGGGATTGACGGGCATCCATCAACCCCTGTAATCCTGTCCAAACACTGAAAACCCAGGCCAGAACTGCCCCAATCCCCATGGCTAGAATGAGTTCTATGGATAGGGGCGCTTGGATTTGTACCCCCTCCACGAGACGAATCACGCTGGGCTCGGTATTCTCAATGCCAAAGAGCACCAAAGCTAAACACATGACAAAGATGATGACAAAGTTCACCTGTCGCATCGATTGACTCCTCCGTCGCAGATAAATTGCTGCTTTTTTAAGAAACAGACTAGCTCTTCCCAGGATCTCCTGAAAGGATCGCTAGTATCGCCCACAGCTTAACAGGTTCCCCCCATGCTTCGCAGTCTGACAGCAGCAGATTGTTACGTTGCCCAGGGAACGTTGCACAATGGGGATACAGTTGCCTCTCCTTCTCTTCCTTCTATGCCCATTTGGCTTAAATCCTGGCGTTGGCTCTGGTGGCTCGGGGTTTTGCTCCTAGGATTGTGGGTGGGGATCGATCTGATTGCCCGCTTCCTGGTGGAGATCTGGTGGTTTCAGGAAGTGGGATATCTGCCAGTCCTGTGGCGACGGTTGCAAACCCAGGCTGGACTGTGGACGATCGCCACCGGGATCACGGCTGTTTTTTTGCTGGGAAATCTTGTCTTGGCCCACCGTTGGCACCACCCTTCGACCTCAGACACTGGCAAGATGGGGCAGGGGATGGGTTTGGGCTGGTTGCTCCCCCTGACCCTGGTTTTGGGGTTGGTGGTGGGTATGCTGCTCTTCCACAATGCCCAGATTGCTGCTAGCTACTGGCACCCTGATCCTCAAGGACTTTCACCCCCCTTGGCCAGTCGCCTCCGTCCTGGCTTGGTGTGGCAAATGGTCAGTCAGTTCCCCCACCACCCCTGGCAACCCATTGTTCTGGCTGGTTTGGCCATCGCCCTGGTGGTCTATCCCCACCTGCTGCTGTGGGCGATCGCCCTGATCCTCAGCCTCGGTTTGGGCTGGCTGTTGTCAGAACAGTGGATGACAGTCCTGCAATCTCTACACCCAACGGATTTTGGTCAGTTCGACCCGGTTTTTAACCGCCCGATCAGCTTCTATGTGTTTAAGCTCCCCCTGGGAGAGGTGTTGACCTTCTGGTGGGTGGAGATCAGTGTTTATGGCTTTGTATCGACGTTACTGATCTACCTGCTCTCCAGGGATAGTCTTAGCCAGGGTCGATTTCCGGGTTTCTCTGGGGTGCAACAACGCCACCTGAGCACCCTCGGTAGCATTCTGATGCTGAGTTTGGCCGTTAGCTACGGTCTCAGTCGCTACGAGCTGCTGTTCTCTGGCCAAGGAGTGCTCTATGGGGCGAGTTTCACGGACTTGCACGTTAACCTGCCGATCTACACTTTGTTGAGCCTGTTGGCAGGGGCGATCGCCCTAGTGCTGGGGTGGCGTGCTGGGGTGGGGTATCGACAGGCAGCTGCGGGACAACTCCTCGCCCTCATCGGTGCCTACTGGGTGATGGCCGGGGGCTTGAGCCTGCTGGTGCCCTCCGTCATCCAGCGCTTGGTGGTGCAGCCCAATGAGTTGGCGCAGGAGCGCCCTTACCTCCAGCGCAGTATTGCCTTGACCCGCCGCGCCTTTGCCCTAGACGCCATTGAGGCGGAGATCTTTACCCCGAAGGCAACCCTGACCCCGTCGGATCTCCAAGCCAACCACCTCACCATTGACAATATCCGGTTGTGGGATACCCGCCCGCTTCTAGCAACCAACCGCCAACTCCAGCAGATTCGCCCGTACTATCAATTTCCCGATGCCGACATTGACCGTTATATTCTGCAGGAAGACCCGACAACCTTAAAGGCTGCTATCAATCAACAGGTGTTGATCTCGGCACGGGAGCTGGATTATCGTGCTATTCCCAAGGCGGCCCAAACCTGGGTAAACCAACACCTGGTCTATACCCATGGCTATGGCTATACCCTGAATCCCGTGAATCGGGTGGCACCGGGGGGGCTGCCCTACTACTTTGTCCAGGATATTGGAGCCACACCGACTGCTAATTCGCAGCAGGGACTTGCTACCAACCGCGATCGCTTAGCGGTGAGTATTCCGATTAACTATCCCCGCATCTACTACGGTGAGATTACCGACAACTATGTCATGACTGGGACTCGGGTTCAGGAGTTGGACTATCCCAGTGGCAATGAGAATGTCTATAACACCTATCATGGTCTCGGGGGCATTCCCCTCGGTTCCCGCTGGCGGCGTTGGGTGGTTGCCCAAGTCCTTCGCGACTGGCAGATGCTCCTGACTCGAGATTTTACCCCCCAGAGCAAGCTGTTGTTTCGCCGCAGTATCAAACAGCGAATTCAGGCCATCGCCCCATTTTTGCGCTATGACTCCAATCCTTACCTAGTCACGGCTCAGATTCCACCCACCCCGACCACGCCCGCCAATTCCAGCTACCTTTACTGGATCATTGATGCCTATACCACCAGCGATCGCTACCCCTATGCTGACCCAGGACAAGGCTCCTTCAACTACATTCGCAATTCCGTCAAGGTGGTGGTGGATGCTTACAACGGTCGTGTGGACTTTTACATTGCCGATCCCTCCGACCCCATGATTCAGACCTGGGCGGCGATTTTTCCTGATTTGTTCAAGCCCTTAAGTGCCCTGCCCGCCCCCCTGCGACTGCACCTGCGTTACCCCGAAGATCTGTTCCGGATTCAGGCTCAACAGTTATTGATCTACCACATGACCGATCCCCAGGTGTTCTACAACCGGGAGGATCTCTGGCAGGTGGCGACGGAAATCTACGGTACCAAGCCCAAGTTAGTGGATCCCTACTATCTGATCATGCGCTTACCCACGGCTGAAACGGCAGAATTTATTCTGTTAATGCCTTTTACCCCCAACCAGCGCAGTAACATGATTGCCTGGTTAGCAGCCCGATCCGATGGGGCGCACTATGGTAAATTGCTCCTCTACCAGTTTCCCAAACAACAACTGGTCTATGGCCCAGAGCAAATTGAAGCTCGCATTAACCAAGATCCTTTGATCTCGCAACAAATCTCCCTCTGGAATCGGGAAGGCTCACGGGTGCTGCAAGGAAATCTGTTGGTGATTCCAATTGACCATTCCCTCCTCTACGTCGAACCGCTGTATCTGGAGGCCGAACAAAACAGTCTCCCCACCCTCGCCCGAGTGATTATTGCTTACGAAAACCAGATCGTGATGCGAGAAACTCTGGAGCAGGCATTACAGGCTATTTTCCCAGTCAGTCCGGCCCCATAACGCTGCCGCACTCATCCCCGGTAAATGCCCGCCGGACTCCAGTCGTTGAAGGCTTGGCGAATCCGGGGACGGAGGGCTTCTATGTAGGAGGGCCAGCCAATGACAATGGTTTGTTGGTGGCTGAGGGTTTCTGCGTGGATGACATCGGGTTGAAAGCGGATCGGTTCACCTGTCAGATCGCAACACACCAATCCCGCCGCCTGGGCTAAGGCGAGAGGCCCTGTGGTATCCCATAACTTCACCCGCCGATTTAAGTAAACATAGAGACCCACCCGGCCACAAATTACCTCAATGACCTTGAGGCCAAAACTCCCCAAGGAGTGAAACTGGATCTCGGGAATTAAGGTGGCGATCGCTCTGCCAAAGTTCATCTGATCACGGGCTCCAATCATTACGGGGCAGTAACCCACCGAGGGAGGCAAGGGTTCCCGCACCGGGAGAGGTTCTGGCGCATAGTTACCCCGGGTTTGAAAGAGACCCCACTCTGGCCCCCCAAAATACATCCGGTCTTGAGCCGGCACATAAATCCAACCTGCCATGGGTTGATACGCCGTGAGTAATCCCACCATCAGGGAATAGTCAGGTTTGCCTTCAATAAAAGATTCCGTCCCATCCACGGGATCAATTAACCACAGATGGCGATACCCCTGATGAAATACCCGACGAGAGCGGCTATTTTCTTCAGTAATAATGCCATCCTGGGGAAAAAGTGTGGCAAAGGCCGCTGAGAGTTGCCGATCCAGCTCCCGATCAACACTAGTGACATAATCATCCAGACCCTTTTGGGTCACCTGAAACTGCTGTTGCATCGATAACTGTTCAGCTTCTTTTCCCCAGTGGCGCAGTAGCTCACGAATGGGTGGGTCAGCATCAGTAACCGAAACGTTGGTCATCATCCGCACCCTAGGTAACGCTGGTAAACCCAAACAGCCGTTAGTTTAGCCTATTCACATAAAAAACGGGCTAACCCCTAGGGCTAACCCGTGTATTTGGGAACGCGCAGAAAACTTATTGCAGCACCAGCTTTACATTGGCATTCTGCAAACCAGGACGCTTGACTTCGACCAAGGTCTTGTTCACGGCATACTTCTGGTTGATGGAGTTGATCAATTCGGTCTGATTGTGCTTCTTCGCAACCCCCCCAGAGATCGGCAATGAGGTCAAATGACCCATCCGTATTCCGAGTCCAGCCTAGATCATACTCCCCTTCCAGAACGGCAACGATATCGGCGCGCAGGCGCTGGCCATTGTAGCCCCGAACATCAGCATCCGTCTTCACCGAAACCCCCAGATCGCGGAGAGAAGCTTTGAGGATTTCAGCATCGGTAATTTTCGTACGCAGTGTGCTAAAGTGAGACATTTGAGTTTCCTCCTGTGGAGACTTGAAAGAAAGGACAACGTTGGTAATTGGCGGTTCACTTTTTGCGAATCAGCCCCTAACCATCTGTGGGTTACCCCTGGTTAGTTACTGGTGTTGAAACTGCTAGCACGGGGCTAGCCTTTCCCCTCCTGTTGGGAGCAGGAGAGAAAGCTTTTAAAACTCCAATCGCTGGTATTCAGCAACGGAGGCCGCAGCAGGGCGGGCACGCTGTCGAGCCCAATCGCGCAGGGCTGTGACTTGTTCATTCATTGTCTTGGAGAGCGGCAGGGTGGACTTGATCGCCGCAATAATGTCGAGCTGGGTAAATTCCCGATCCTGTGCAAAGGCCTCATACATCGCAGCCACCAATCCTTGCTCAATTTCGGCACCAGAAAAGCCATCGGCAATGTTGGCGAGTTGGTCGAGGTCGAAGCGAGAAATATCTTGCCGCCGCTTGGATAGGTGAATTTGAAAAATTGCCTGACGCTCTTCACTATTGGGGAGATCGACAAAGAAAATCTCGTCAAAGCGCCCCTTGCGAAGAAATTCCCCCGGCAGGCGTTCTAGACGATTAGCTGTCGCCATGACAAAAACGGGAGATTTTTTCTCCTGCATCCAAGTCAGGAAAGAACCAAAGATACGGCTGGAAGTACCGCCGTCGGAATCTGCGGAACCCGCGCTGCCAGCAAAGGCTTTGTCCAGTTCATCAATAAATAAAATTGCTGGGGAAATTGACTCAGCGGTCTTCAGGGCATTCCGGAGATTGGCTTCAGAACGCCCCACCATGGAACCGTCGTAGACACGCCCCATGTCAAGACGCAGCAAGGGTAAGCCCCAGAGGCGAGAGGTCGTTTTGGCAATCATCGACTTGCCGCACCCTGGCACCCCAAGGATCAACATCCCCTTGGGTTGGGGCAGGCCATACTCCCGCGCTCGTTCGGTAAACGCATTGGAACGTTGCTTCAGCCACCGCTTGAGTTCTTCCAGTCCGCCCACGGACTCAATGGTTTCATCCTCTTCAATGTACTCCAAGATACCGTTGCGACGGATCAGTTGTTTTTTCTCGGAAAGGATAATCTCTACTTCTTCTTCGGTGAGGCGACCGGAGGTGACACAGGCTTTGCGGTAAACCTTTTCAGCCTCATCACGGGTCAATCCTAGGGCAGCTTTCAGGAGTTTTTCCCGCGTTTCTGTGTTGATGCGTCGGGTTCGTACCTGCTCCAGTTGTTGGGAGAGCACTTGGTTCAATTCTGGAATATTGGGGAGTGGGTAGTCCAGCACCACTACTTCTTTTTCCAGTTCAATGGGGATCTGTTGGACGGGTGACATCAGGATGATGGCCTTCTGAGCACCCTTGAAGCTGGCGATCGCATCCCGCAACCAGCGAGTCACTTCCGGGCTATCGACAAAGGGATGCAGATCCTTAAAGACAAAAATACCAGGCTCCCGCTGGCGAATGACCCACTCAATCGCAGCTTGGGGAGAAATCGTGTTGTGCTGAGTTACCGTCCGGGGTTGACCATATTCAACAATGCCATGGGTCACCGTCCAGAGGAACATCCGCCGAGGCGGCTTGTTCTGGGCAATGGCTGCGATCGCCACCTCACCTCGCTCTTCCTCAGAAGTGACGAGGTAGATGAGTGGATATTGAGCCTGAAGCAGGATACTAAGCTCTTCTTGCATGACCATTGACCTTCTAGAAATGGTGTCAACATCCCTTAACCGCGGTCGAACTCCAGCTGCTACCTAGCATGGAACTAATGTTTCTTCACCGTGTTGATCAGGACTAGAGCTGACCTTGACACTCTCTACAGAAATAGCTTCTTGGGTTGTGAGCGTTGTGGACTGCTTACTCAGCGTCAGTAGCTGTCCATCTCGCATGACCAGGGAACTTGTACATTCTGGGCAACCGTAGACTCGATGGGCACATCCGTAGATTGCCTGTTCCTCTACCACTTCTGGATGGGCTAGATAAAAGTCGATTGCCCGCTCCGCCAAATCTGACATCGGCTCTAAATCAACGGCCGCTCTTACCTTGAGGCGATGATGCAAATCTGAAGGTAGATATAACGTCACTTTCTGTTTCGGCTGCATATCACTGTTCAATCGCTTTACCCAGGTATAGGAGCCACGATAGCGACTGCCTTCAGCGCCGTCAAGACATTAAGGCGGCTTGACGGCAAAAAAAATACATTTGTTAATAATTTCTGGGGAATTAAGGAGGCGGACAATCTGCACCAAGCCCGAATCCCGGAACCAGAAAATCCTAGAATGGTACTCCAGCAGTCTCAATTTTGTAGGTATAGCTCGGTTGTGAAGATATTTGTCTACCACACCCCCGAATTGGCTCCTCCGGAGGTGGTTCCCGATTGTGCGATCGCGATCGATGTCCTCAGGGCAACGACGACAATGGCAACGGCACTGGCGGCAGGTGCGGAGGCGGTTCAAGTATTTAGTGATCTAGACGAACTCATGCAAGTGAGTGACTTGTGGCCTCCAGAGCGTCGCCTCCGAGCCGGAGAGCGAGGGGGGGGTCAAAGTTCCAGGCTGCGATCTCGGTAACTCTCCCCTCGATTGCACCCCAGATCGGGTGCAGCAGCGACGACTGTTTATCAGTACGACCAATGGCACCCGATGCTTACAGCGCATTCAGTCAGCACCTACCGTCTTGGCAGCCGCTTTTATTAATCGCCAAGCCGTTGTGGATTTTTTAGCGCAGCATCAACCTGCGACCGTCTGGTTGGTGGGTTCGGGTTGGGAGGGAAGTTTTTCTCTAGAGGATACGACCTGTGCCGGGGCAATTGTCCATGCCCTACGGGCGCATCTAGACTGTCCCCTAGCTTCTTTGGCGGGCAATGACGAGGTGATTAACGCCTACAGTCTCTACAGTCATTGGCAACATCAACTCCTAGAAATGTTCCACCATGCGAGTCATGGGCAACGATTGCTAGGGTTAGATTGTCTGGACGACCTGAAGTACTGTGCCCAGGAAGATTGTATTGACACGTTGCCCTGGCAACGAGAACCCGGCGTACTGGTGACGCATGATTGACGAATTATTATCGAGACTGTTGAAGTTATTGCAGCCTCAGAGGACTTTTACCTGTACAGGGAGGTGCTGGAGCTGGCAATAAAAATACCTGACAGTTGTAGCTGTCAGGTACGAGTCAGACAGTTTTACGTAGCAGAGTTAACCCAACGGTTGATTAGAATGTTGGAATGTATTTTAGGATACCAAGTGTAGTCTGGTGATGCTAGTAGCTAAACATTAGTTTAAAATTCGGGGACTTTCTATTTCCTCATACTATCTGCACTCACTGGCGAGGGTTCATGAAAAGAGCCATGAAGCCTTGTGCGATCGCGGGTCAGTCAGCCTGCCAGCATTGAGATTTGAAAGTCTAAGCATGTTCTCATAGTCCTGACCAGCGCTATTTTTTGGGGTGTGCCGCCGAGTGGCATCACCCCTGCTCGGCTTGGTATCACTGAATTTCCAAGAACTTTAAGATTTTGGCTGGGTCATTGGTACAGCAGACACAGTATTGTTTGGGAACAGTCCAGCTCTGTGATCACGCCCCATGAGTGAGTCCACCATCGAATCAATTCTGCAAGAGCAGCGTCTATTTCCTCCCCCGGCTGAATTTTCTGAGAAAGCCCGTGTCAAAAGCCTGGAAGAGTATCAGCAGCTGTATGATGCCGCCAAGGCTAACCCTGAGCAATTTTGGAGTGATCTGGCTACCCAGGAATTGCACTGGTTTCAGCCTTGGGAAAAGGTTCTAGACTGGCAACCTCCGTTTGCCCAGTGGTTTGTTGGTGGCAAGCTCAATATTGCTTACAACTGTCTCGATCGCCATCTCAGCACTTGGCGTCGGAACAAAGCGGCGCTGATCTGGGAAGGGGAACCGGGGGACTCCCGTACCCTCACCTATGCCCAGTTGCATCGAGAAGTCTGTCAATTTGCCAATGTGCTCAAGCAATTAGGAGTGCAAAAGGGCGATTGTGTGGGCATTTACATGCCCATGATTCCAGAGGCAGCGATCGCAATGCTGGCCTGTGCGCGGATTGGTGCCCCCCGACAGTGTGGTTTTTTGGTGGGTTTAGTGCCGAAGCCCTGCGCGATCGCATGATTGATGCCCAAGCGAAATTGGTGGTGACGGCAGACGGCGGTTGGCGCAAGGATGCCATTGTTCCCCTCAAGGCTCAGGTGGATAAAGCCCTAGCGGACGGAGCGGTTCCCAGTGTGGAAAATGTCTTGGTGGTGCGCCGCACTGAACAAAAGATTCAGATGCAGCCGGGTCGCGACCACTGGTGGCATGATTTGCAGGCGGGGGTCAGTGCCGATTGTCCGGCGGAACCCATGGATAGTGAAGACTTACTCTTTATCCTCTATACATCCGGTAGTACGGGGAAGCCCAAAGGAGTTGTCCA
Organism: Neosynechococcus sphagnicola sy1; assembly: GCF_000775285.1. NCBI lineage: Bacteria > Bacillati > Cyanobacteriota > Cyanophyceae > Neosynechococcales > Neosynechococcaceae > Neosynechococcus > Neosynechococcus sphagnicola. The sequence continues at coordinate 139,656 of NZ_JJML01000016.1, forward strand.
CACTACTGCGGGGTATAACCTCTATACCCACATCACCACCCAATGGATCTTCGATCTCCAGGATACCGATGTCTATTGGTGCACTGCGGATGTTGGTTGGATTACCGGCCATAGCTACATTGTCTATGGCCCGCTATCCAATGGTGCAACTACCCTGATGTACGAAGGGGCACCCCGTGCTTCTAATCCCGGCTGTACCTGGGATGTGATTGAAAAGCATGGTGTCAATGTCTTTTACACCGCTCCCACGGCAATTCGGGCATTCATCAAAATGGGGGAACATTACCCCAATGCTCGTAACCTATCCTCCTTGCGACTCTTAGGAACCGTAGGGGAACCGATTAATCCTGAAGCTTGGATGTGGTATTACCGAGTCATTGGCGGCAGTCGCTGTCCGATTGTCGATACCTGGTGGCAGACAGAAACTGGCGGCATTATGGTCACCCCCCTCCCCGGTGCCATTGCTACCAAGCCAGGTTCTGCCACTCGGCCCTTCCCCGGTATCCTCGCCGATGTGGTGGATCTGGATGGGGAACCTGTGGCTGACAATGATGGGGGCTATCTGGTGGTGCGCTACCCTTGGCCAGGGATGATGCGAACCATTTATGGCGATCCAGAACGCTTCCGTCACACCTACTGGGAACATATCCCGCCCCGGAATGGACACTATCTCTACTTTGCCGGAGATGGAGCTCGCCGCGACCCAGACGGCTATTTTTGGATCATGGGTCGGGTGGACGATGTGATCAATGTGGCTGGACATCGCTTGGGCACCATGGAAATTGAGTCCGCCCTAGTTTCCCATCCCGCCGTAGCGGAAGCCGCTGTCGTGGGCAAGCCCGATGACCTCAAGGGTCAAGAGGTCGTTGCCTTTGTCACCTTAGAAGGCAGCCACAACCCCAGCGATGAACTGAATCAGGCACTGAAGCAGCATGTTGTCAGCGAAATTGGTGCGATCGCCCGCCCAGGTGAAATTCGGTTTACCGATGCCCTGCCTAAAACCCGTTCTGGTAAGATTATGCGGCGTTTGTTGCGATCCTTAGCAGCCGGACAGGAGATCTTGGGAGACACCTCCACCCTGGAGGATCGGGGCGTTTTGGACAAGTTGCGTGAAGACGCATAGGGGATGCTACCGTCAATGTCCCGCCTGCATTCGCGGTAATCTTGATGCCATTGCTTGTGATCCTGCATACATGGTGGGGATCGTTAAGATATGTTGCTGGGTCGCGGTAGTCGGTAGGAGAGCCGTGGCCCTTGACTAGACTCAAGAAGGAAAACGTAATAAAATCCTGCTCGATTACTTCTTTTTCTTTACATTTCCTGAACGGCATCGGATTGGGGGCAGATCGTGGGTCTTTTTAATCGCTTTTCTCGGGATATGGGTATCGATCTAGGTACCGCCAATACCCTTGTATATGTTTCAGGGAGAGGCATTGTACTGCAAGAACCCTCTGTGGTTGCTATGGATCAAGACCGGCGCATTCCTCTGGCAGTGGGTGAAGATGCCAAGAAAATGCTAGGACGGACACCGGGAAACGTCGTAGCCCTCCGCCCTTTGCGGGATGGCGTAATTGCTGACTTTGATACCGCTGAATTGATGCTCAAACACTTCATCCGCCGGGTGAACGAGGGCAAAACACTGATTCAACCGCGGATTGTGATTGGTATCCCCAGCGGTGTGACGGGGGTAGAGCGTCGCGCCGTGATGGAAGCAGCATCCCAGGCGGGTGCCCGGGATGTCTATCTGATTGATGAACCTGTGGCCGCTGCCATTGGTGCTGGACTGCCGGTGGCAGAACCCACGGGTAACATGATTATCGATATTGGCGGCGGTACCACTGAAGTTGCTGTTCTTAGTTTGCAGGGAACGGTGATCAGTGAGTCCGTGCGCGTCGCTGGAGACGAAATCAGTGAGTCCATCACCCAGTACATGAAGAAAGTACATAACCTGGTCGTTGGGGAACGCACTGCTGAGGAAATTAAGATTCAAATTGGTTCCGCTTACCCAACCCAGGAAATTGACGAGGCTACGATGGAAGTGAGGGGTCTTCATCTGTTGTCGGGGCTTCCCCGCACGGTGACCATTAAGGGGCCGGAAATTCGCGAAAGCATGGCAGAACCTCTTTCGGTGATTGTAGAAGCAGTGAAGCGAACCCTGGAACGCACCCCCCCCGAATTGGCGGCGGATATTATTGACCGTGGGATTATGCTCGCAGGAGGTGGGGCACTCCTCAAAGGCATCGATACCTTGATCAGCCATGAAACGGGGATTGTGACTCACATCGCCGCCGATCCGCTCAGCTGTGTGGTGCTTGGCACGGGGCGGGTGCTGGAGAACTTCAAACAACTGGAGCGTGTCTTCAGTGGTCGTTTTCGCAATATGTAGCGACGGACATGCTTACAATACGTCGCTGGTGGAGTCAGTATAAGTATCAGGCTTTACTGATGGGTATGGCTCTGGGAGTTGCCTGGTTTTTTCGTTATACCCAGGGCACGGCCTACTTTGAAGTCTATCGCTGGCTGGCTCAGCCGTTTACGGTGCACCCCACCCAGGAAGCGCAAATTACCGATGCCCGGATTCTGGAACTACAAGCACGACTGGCGGAGCTGGAAAGTCAAAATCAACAATTTCAAGCCCTGTTGGGTTATGTCGCATCCCAGCCCCATAAGGGTATGGTTGCCCCGATTATTGGCCGTAGTGCCGATCATTGGTGGCAGCAGATGACGATCGGGCGAGGTCATCTGGATCAGATCCAAATCGGTTATATCGTCGCTGGCCCTGGGGGGCTGGCCGGTCGTGTCATCCATGTCACCGATCACACCAGTCGGGTACTGCTGATTAGTGATCACACCAGTCGGGTTGGGGCTGTGGTCAGTCGTTCTCGTGCCACTGGGTTTATCCGTGGTCAGGGTAGCAGTCGTGCCATTATGGAGTTCTTTGATAAAGATCCGGATGTTCGTCGGGGTGATTTGGTTTCCACCTCAGCCTTCAGTCAGCTATTTCCGCCGGGGGTCGCCATTGGTCGGGTGGAATCGATCAATCTCAGCAAAAGTCCCGCTCCTGAGGCGGTGATTGAGTTGGCGGTGCCCCTGAGTTCCCTGGAGGCCGTGTTAATTTACCCCCACCAGCCGCTCTCCCGAGAAGGGTCAGCGGGCCAAGATTCTGAGGTGCATTAGGGAGACGCAAGCTCGTGGTTTATCTTTCTCCCTGGCTCCCCTCCGGACGTGTCTGTCTAGACTGGGCGATCACCATTGGCTCGGTGATCTTGTGTTTGTTACTGCTCCCTGTGCGGCTCCCAGGCATGGAACTGGCTGGTATTGCGCCCCATTGGCTACTGATCTGGGTGGTTGCTTGGAGCGTCAAACGCACTGCACTCCAGGGAATTGTCGCTGGGCTAGTCTTGGGGTTGTTGCAGGATGGCCTGACTGCACCCCACCCGACCCACGCCCTCAGTTTGGCGATGGTTGGTTTCCTCACTGCTCGGTTGCAGAAACAGCGTTACACTCAGGAAGACTTTATTTCGGTGGCCTTGATTGTCTTTGGCATGTCTGTGCTGGCAGAGACGGTAACAGCTATCCAGTTTAGTTGGCAGCAAAGTCGTTTTTCCCTTCCCCAGGCGTACCAGATTCTCTCAGAAATCTGGAATCGTCATCAGCAGGTCGCCCTCTCTTCTGCCATTATCAGTAGTCTCTGGGCACCGGTTGTCTACTACCCTCTCAATCGCTGGTGGCTGTGGATGGTAGCCCAGACCTCCGCCTGAATCTGGAAATTTTAAGCAGTTTTGCTTATTCTAGGCAACAAACCTAATTCACCAGTTAGGACTCTTCCCAATATTTTTTTGAGATTTTCAAACCCCCTCTAAACTTTCCGCTCTTAAAATTATTCATCAACTAAAAATTGACAGCCTAGTAGTTGGTGTTGTGTTGATCGTCGGATTGTCAAAATTCTATGGCAGGACATAGTAAATGGGCCAATATTAAACGCCAGAAGGCTAGAGTTGATGCAGTGAAAGGTCAAACCTTTACCAAGATTTCTCGTGCCATTATTGTGGCCGCCCGCAATGGGGTGGCTGACCTGGATGGCAATTTTCAACTCCGGTCAGCTGTGGAAAAGGCCAAGGCCGCAGGCATTCCCAACGAAAATATTGAACGGGCGATCGCCAAAGGAGTGGGTAAGTTCTCGGATGGCAATGCCTTGGAAGCGATCCGTTATGAAGGCTATGGCCCTGGAGGCGTGGCAATTCTGGTGGAAGCGCTTACCGATAATCGCAATCGTACCGCAGCTGATCTCAGGGTTGCCTTGACCAAAAACGGTGGGAATTTAGGGGAAACGGGCTGTGTTGGTTGGTTATTTCAGCAGCGAGGGGTGATATTGTTAGCCTGTGCTCAGGTATCGAGGAGATCGCCCCAAGGGGCTATGCTAGCTTCGCTGCTGGAAGAGGATGTCTTACTGGAACTCTGTCTTGAGATTGGGGCGGATGCCTATGAGTGGACAGAATTTGAAGATGCTGCTGCCGTGGAACTGATTACTGCTCCTGAGCAATTGGAACCATTGACTCAGCATCTCAAAGCTCTAGGCTATGGGGTTGCCCAAGCTGAACTTCGCTGGATTCCCCAGAATACAGTGGTGGTGGATAACCCTGACCAAGCCCGGGCCTTATGGAAGTTAATGGATGCTCTGGAAAACTTAGACGATGTCCAGAGTGTTGCTGCTAACTTCGAGCTTACTGAGGCAATTTTAGCCTTGGCTTAGCACCTTGAAGACTTCCATAAAAATAGCAATCAGCCGATCGTTTGGCTGCTGTCCAAATCCCGATACACCGCTCTGCCATTGCCCCCACTAACTGGGCTACTACCCAGCATATATAACGGCTATTAAGCTAGTGAAGTACAGCCGATTCTTGACTGGCAAAAGCTTCAGAACTGGGAGTGTACTGCACTTGACCGAGAAACGCTATGTTGACTGGCAGATCGATTGAGCGTAATCACATCCTGGATACTGCTAAAGCCTGAAATCCAGGCATAGTCTACAAAGCCAGAACTCTCTGCATTGCCACCGTTGTAGTGGGTGGTGGCACTATAGCAATCCTAAATGAGTCGCAAACTAAATTAGCCTAAAAACCTTACCCAGAAAGAGTCAAAATTTACAAGTGACTTAGGACTGCTATCGTTGCTCAAAACACTGCCTTGATGCCCTTGGAGGTGCTAAAGTGGCGAGTGGTTAAGTCCACGTTCTTATTCTTTACCCAACACAAATTTACTCAAGTGAAACTATACGGCGGTGCCCGGAGTCGGGCGTCCATTGTCCAGTGGTACTTAGAGGAACTCGCTGTTCCCTATGAGTTTGTCCTGTTAGATATGCAGGCAGGTGCCCATCTTCAACCCGAGTTCCTAGCAATTAATCCCTTTGGGAAGGTGCCAGCGATTGTGGATGAGGACTTGCAACTCTGGGAGTCTGGGGCAATTCTGCTCTATCTGGCTCAGAAGTACGGTCAGCTAACTCCTCTACCTCTGGCGATTGCGGCTCAGTGGATTCTATTTGCCAATGCAACCCTAGTGTCCGGCATTTTTGTAGAATCGAACCGGGAGCGAGAACTACCCCGGTTAATGTCTCCCTTGAATCACCTGTTGGAGCAGCACCCGTTTCTCCTAGAGGATGGGTTTAGTGTGGCAGATGTTGCTGTCGGTTCTGTTTTAGCCTACATTCCGATCATGCTGAAGCTGGATTTGAGTGAGTATCCCGCCATTGTTAGCTATATAGAACGTCTGTCTGAACGTCCAGCCTTTCAGAGATCGATTGGTGGACGATCTTAGTCCCTTAGTTGGAACCCTCTTGGGAGCTTTAGCCCCAAGAGGGTTCCAAGATCTAATGCTTAGGATTCACCTGCGGCTTCTAAATTAAAGAGCATTTGTAGGGTTTGCATGGCTCGTCGGCGAGCCTCAATGTCCTGTTGAGCCCGGAGTTGCACCATCGGGTCATGGAGAATTTTATTGACGATCCCACGGGTAAGGGCTTCAATAACTTCTTGATGCCGTTCGGCGAATTCACTGCCTAGACGCGATAGAGCCTTTTCTAATTCCTGGGTACGAATCGTCTCGACCTTCTCTCGGAGACTACTAATCGTGGAGACGGTATCCAGCGATCGCAACCAGACGAGAAACGTTTCTACCTCTTCCTCCAGTAAAACCTCCGCTTCCATCGCCATTTGGCGGCGACTCTCCTGGTTTTGAGCTACTACCGCTTTCAGATCATCGACATTAAAACACTGTACCTGAGCCAGCTGGTTGACATCAGCGTCCACATTCCTGGGTACCGAAATATCAAACAGCATCAGCGCTTGGCAGGCATCCAAGGTCGCTTCTAACTTGGCACGGTTGAGCAAGGGCTCGGTAGCGGCGGTACTGGTAAACACCACGTCCGAATTGGCAATAATTGTCATCATCTCCGTCAAGGTGTGAACCCGGATTCCAGAAACCTGATCCCCCCGTACCATTACGAGCGGTCAAGGTACCTTGAAATTGATCGGCTAATTCCTGTGCCCGTTCCAAGGAACGATTCAGGATCACAATTCGAGAGGCACCTTTTGCCAGGAGGTGCTGAACCAGCAGTCGGGACATTTTACCCGCCCCCACAATTGCTACCCGGCAGTCTACTAAATTTTGGGTTTTGATGTGGGCTAATTCGACCGCTGCTGAACTAATGGAAACTGCTCCCGTACCGATGCTGGTGTCAGTGCGGACGCGCTTTCCAGCGGTAAGGGCTTGCTTAAAAAGTTGATTTAAAATCCGACCGATGCTGTTAAATTGCTGCCCTAGTTTATGGGTTTGCTTCACCTGGGCAAGAATTTGCCCTTCCCCCAGCACCAGGCTGTCTAAGCCTGATGCCACCCGCATCAAGTGCATGATGGCATCCTGATGGAGCAGGATAAACAAGTGCTGCCGCAACGCCGCCATGGGAATTTTGCTGTGCTCAGATAAAAACTGAGTGACTTCCCGGACACCCTGCTCGGTTTCACTGGTCACCAGGTAAATCTCAAGGCGATTACAGGTGCTGACGATCGCAACTTCTTCGATATGGGGATAGCTTTGAAGTTGTGCAGAAGCAGACTCTGTTTGAGTTTCTGGAATACTAAGTTTTTCTCGAATTTCCACAGGGGCTGTTTTATGACTCAGCCCAACAACGACAATATTCATCTTTGTGATCTCGCCAGATTATGCCGCATTGCTATTTAAATCATGGGGAGGAGCCACCGAAAGACAGTGATTGACTTTTGGCTGTTACCCCTTGGAAACCCCTAGTTCTTGTGTGCAAGGACTAGGGGCAAGGACAGATAGATCGGTGGAAGCAGGACAGTCGCTCCCTCCCCAGCTGTTCTATCTACCGCAGTTGCAGATTCTTGGGTGAATCAAACATATGAATGGTATCCACAAATCGAGCGGTTTTCGATTGACTGGAAATCACCAAGGTTTCAGTTCTAGCTCCCCCCTTAAAAAAGGCGGACGCCATTAATCAGGTTCCCCGTGGTAATCCCAGTGCCGGCAAATAGAACCGTTTGACCACCGGCTAATTCTTCGGCGGTGTAAACCTTGTCAGGATCTTCAATGCCCATCTCTTTCAGGCGGGCAATGTTCGCCTCTTTACTTTCACCAATTAGCCCTGTTTTAACCACCTCGGGATCATAAATTAATTGCCCTTGGAAGTGAGCGCCTAAGCAGCGGAGAGCCGCTGCAGAAATCACACCTTCAGGAGCAGCACCAATCCCCATCAGGGCATGGATATTTGTCCCTGAGAATCCGCAATTAATCGCAGCACCAACATCTCCGTCACTAATCAATTGGACTCTGGCTCCGGCTTCCCGAATTTCCTTGATCAGATCGTTATGGCGATCGCGCTTCATCACCACCACCACAAGTTCATCAATGCCGCGATCCAGGCATTCAGACAAGATCTTGAGGTTTTCGGTTGCTGATTTATTAATATCTACCTTACCTTTAGCTGCTGGAGGAGCCGCCAGCTTCTTCATGTAAAAGTCAGGTGCGGCAAACAGGCCACCTTTTTCCGAAATCGCCAGCACGGCCATCGAACCCGGTTGCCCGTAGGCACAAAGGTTGGTGCCTTCACAGGGATCAACGGCAATATCAATCTCAACCAATTCTTCGAGGTTACAGATTTCCGCTGCATTCGGCTGAGAACAGATGCCGACTTCTTCCCCGATATAGAGCATGGGGGCATCATCTCGCTCACCTTCCCCAATGACAATGCGACCGCGCATGTAGATTTTATTCATGCGCTCTCGCATGGCTTCCACAGCGACTCGATCTGCTTCGTTTTTGTCTCCCTTGCCCATCAGGCGGGCAGAGGCGATCGCAGCCTGCTCAACCACTTCAATAATTTCTAAACCGAGCGTATTCTCCACGGGGTGTTCCTCCCAACTGCTGAACTGCGTTACTATGACTCAAACTTCCAGATTACGGCGATTGATGACCGCAACCCAAGACACGATATGCCGCATTTTTCAGTCTACAAGTCTATCAAACGCAAAAAACGCCCTGGAAGTCCCGGAAGGGCGTTGTCATTGTTAAGTTTTGATCACGTAGCGATGGTGGACTAAATGCTGAAGAAGCCCGGTGCAGGCATCCAGCAATAGGTCGATCACCCGGTTGAAGCCTTCAGGTCCTCCATAGTAGGGATCGGGTACTTCCTGCTGGGGGCTGTGGGTACAAAAATCACAGAGCATGCGTACCCGTTCCAGGTATCGCCCCTGGGGATCGAGGGCGAGAATATTCTGGTAGTTGTCCCGATCCATGGCTAGGATGAGGTCAAACTGTTCAAAATCTTGGGGGCGAAATCGACGCGCCTGCCCCTGAATGACGAGGTTGCGGTGCTGAGCAGTGGCCACCATCCGCCGATCGGGGGGACTGCCCACATGGTAGCCCGAGGTTCCGGCGGAGTCACACTGGATTTGCTCCCCTAGACCTGCCTCTTGAACCAAGTGATTCATGATATTTTCCGCCGCAGGAGAACGACAGATATTCCCCAGACAGACAAACAATAACTTGTAAGGTCTCGGTGCGTTCATCCTGACTACATACCAGGGAGTCCCAAGCCACTGGTGAGTTCCTCCATGCGGACTCGCATCGTGTCGGTGGATTTCCGATAGGCATCCTTCATGGCAGCGCCCACTAAATCAGAGAGCACTTCTGCGCCTTCTGTCAGCAGTTGGGGGGCAATCTCAACCCGCAGAGGTTCTTGGTTCCCACTGAGAATTACCTTGACCAGGCCACCCCCCGCTTCTCCTTCAATTTCCATCTGTTCCAGTTCTTCCTGGAGCTTTTTGGCACCTTCCTGCACCTGTTGAGCCTTTTTAATGGCATCGGTCAACTCTTTCATCTTCCCCAGACCGAAGCCAAATCCTTGTCCTTTTGACATAGCGCATTAACCGTATAAAGTGTCTAAAACTGAACTTTGGGAACCATCGTACCCGCAGCTAGGGTATGGAATCGTATCCTTTGGGCGGCGCGATCCTGCCATTTACCTTAGCATTCCTACTGCTGAATCTGACACATCGAAGGGGGGACGGCGGAATTCTCGCCACGGTAGTAGAACCCTATTCATGCCAGACTAGTCAATATCAGAGTACCCATGGGGTAGCACTGAGATGTTGGTTTGAGGCTAGGAGGCAGGATTGAGATGAGTCTACACCGCATGGTTTACTTTAGTTCCGCTGCGCCCGGTTTAAGCTATCCAGACCTGATGGACATTATGGAAAAATCCCAGACGAACAATGCCCATGCTGGGATTACCGGGTTATTGTGCTCTGGCAATGGCATGTTCTTGCAAGCGTTGGAGGGCGATCGCTCCCTGGTCAGTCAAACCTATGCCCGCATTCTCAAAGACCCTCGTCATTTTAATGCTGAGATCGTAGAGTTTGTGGCAGTGGATGCTCGTTGTTTTACAGAATGGTCGATGCGGTTGGTGCAACTTGATGGCTTTGACTCCGAGTCCATCCAAGAAACTCGTCTCAGATACTCCAGCTCCCCAATCTTTTCACCGACCTGTATGAATGCCAAACAGTCCCTGAGCCTGTTGCTCGAGCTCTATAATCTAGGTGCAAAAAAAGGCCTAAATTGCCAACTCCGCTGGCATGCCGTCAGCTCAAGCAGCCTGGAACTCTCCGAGAATGCGAACCTCCGGTTCTAGCAGTAGCGACCAGCGTTGCTCAACTTGATCCTGGATGTGGTGAATTAACTGATAGATATCTCCAGCGGTTGACCCCCCCGCAGTTGAGAATAAAATTGGCATGACGCTCTGCTACCTGGGCTCCCCCAATTTGATACCCCTTAAGGCCTGTACGCTCAATCAGCCAGCCAGCTGCTTGAGGACCGGGATTCCGGAAGACACTGCCACAACTGGGCATATGGTAGGGTTGGGTCGCATGACGATGCTGTAAGTGAGCGTTCGTAGCCGCCGTCACCTGCTGCGGATCGTGCCCCATTTGCAGCTGGAGCGTTGCTTGTACCACCAAGCGGCGATCCACTTGCAGCTTAGAAGTCCGGTAACTAAACGCTAAGTCTTGAGGCTCCAGGGTTTCTAGGTTGCCATGGGCGGACAGTACTTGAGTGTTGATCAAGATATCGGCTATACAAGCCTGATGCGCCCCAGCGTTCATCACCACCGCTCCCCCTAGGGTGCCAGGAATGCCCACAGCCCACTCCATTCCCCGCCATCCTTGGGCCGCTGCTTGCCAGGCCAGACGGACAATGGGTTCTCCTGCGCCAGCGGTGAGTTGGCCCGTGGCAGCGTCGAAGTGGGTATCGCGGCAATAACGGGTACAAATTACCAGGCCGGGTAAGCCACGATCGCTGATCAGCAGGTTAGAACCAGCACCGAGGACAGTAATGGGTAGCCCTTGAGCCTGAGCCCAATCCCAACTTGCTTGCAAGGTTGCCAGATTTCGTGGAGCAACAAACCATTCCGCAGGTCCCCCCACCCGAAACGAGGTGAAGTTAGCCAAGGTCACTTTGGGTTTAATCAGCGCCCGAATATCGGCGGGTTGGAGTAAGAGCATAGGTTCTGGGAAAACTCATCCTAGGGTCTGACAACTTCAGGCATCGGCCAATCATCTACCCCATGAATGGGATCACTAATGTCTAGTTCCGCATCAGCTGCTAATTATGTTACAGACCGACTCCCTGCCCAACATCCGTATGTTGGAAAAAAGTCATGACATCGGGGATGATCTGATTTAAGTTGCCCGCTCCTAGGAACAGGGCTGTATCACCGGGCTGGAGCGTCTCCTTGAGAAAGGCAGCAACGGATTGCACAGACGGTTGATAGTAGACGCTGGGATGATGTCTACCAATGGCTTCGGCAACCTGTTGTCCTTGCAAGTTGGTAGAGTTGGGTTCCCCTGCACTATAAATATCACTGAGGACAACAATGTCAGCATCCTTAAAGGACTGGGCAAACTCGCTCAAAAAGGTGAGAGTACGGCTATATCGGTGGGGTTGAAAGACTGCGATGACGCGGTGGTCATTGCTACTGGGACAGATGCTCTGGGCTTGGAGGCGAGCCGCAGCCAAGGTCACCTGAATTTCGCTGGGGTGATGGGCATAGTCGTCCACAAAGCGAATGCCGCCATACTCGCCCCGAATTTCAAAGCGCCGTCGGGCACCCTCAAAGGTGGCGATCGCCGTCGTAATGGCAGCAAAGGGTAAACCCAAGGTGCGGCCCACCGCGACAGCTGCCAAGGCATTTTGCAGGTTGTGCTGACCTAGTAGCGGCACTTCCAACGTTCCTAACAGGGAACCCCGCTCCCAAATTTGGGCGATCGTCCCGCTAGCCCCATAGGTAATGCTGTCTGCTGCGTAGTCCGCTCCCGTCGCTGGACGCAAGCTATAGGTAATCGTGGGACTCAGGCGATCGCGCACGGTGGGACAGTCAATGCAGCCTACTGAAATTTGACAGTTGTGGGCAAAGGTCTGAAACGTTGCCACGACCTGCTCTAAATTCTCATAGTGATCGGGGTGATCCAGTTCAATGTTGGTAATCACACCAATGCTCGGGGCATGTTTGATCAATGAGCCATCGGATTCATCGGCCTCAGCGACGAGATGCACCCCTTTGCCGAGTCGGGCGTTCCCCCCCAGGCTGCCACCTCGCCACCCACGATGATGGTGGGATCGAACCCCGCTTGCAATAACAGGTAGCCAATCAGGCTACTGGTAGTGGTCTTGCCATGGGTTCCAGCTACTGCAATGCTTTGATAAGCAGCAATCAGTGCCGACAAAACATCGGAACGGTGAAACACCGGGCAACCGAGATCCAATGCGGCTTGATACTCTGGATTGGCCAGGTTGATCGCCGTGGAGCAAATCACTTGGGGCAGATCCACCGAGCCTGTAAAGGATGAAATAGCAGGATGGGACTCAAGGGGGGGGTCAGGTAACAGACAGATGACGAACTAGAGAGGGGGTTGTGGAGATCATCCCAGGGGATTGAAAAGACCCCAGATTGGCAGCTTCCTGACCGTAAAAAACCCTGGCCCCCATCGCCTTTAAGCGTTCCGTGATATGGCTAGCTCGAATATCTGAGCCTGAGACGGGTAGCTTACGCTGGGCCAAAACATAGGCTAGGGCAGACATGCCGATTCCACCAATGCCGATAAAGTGAAACGGCCGACCGCTGAAATCAACGGGTTTCAGCATCACAAACTCCTTGCACACCACACCACACCGATATCACGCGATATCATAGCAAGAATTCCTTGCTGACAACATAAGGTTCTCAAAGGATTTGGATCCCAATCAATCTAACGAATTTCCCGACCGTCCGGATTCACCCGTCTCATGGCGATCGCGGCGGCAGGTAGTTCTACTTTTTGCTACTTTTAAAATCGACTGTTGAATTGCTGCTGCCTAGCGTTTGGTTAAAGGCCGTTGTTATTTTTCCATGCCGAGAATTGCAATTTTTGGTGGCACTTTTGATCCAGTTCATTGGGGACATCTGCTGATTGCTGAAACAGCACTGAATCAATGTGCATTGGATCAGGTAATTTGGGTGCCCACCCACCTCCCTCCCCACAAATTGTCCCAGCCACAATCGGGGTTCGAGCATCGAGCGGCGATGGTGGCGATCGCGATCGCGGATCAGCCTCGTTTTCGGCTGTCAACCCTAGAAGCTAGGCGTGCAGAGCCTTCCTATGCCATCTCGACCTTGAGGGACTTAGCTGTTCAATATCCCCATGCCGAATGGTTTTGGGTGATTGGTCTTGATGCCTTTGAGACCCTACCCCGCTGGCAACAGTGTCAAACTGTCGCCGCCACCTGTGAATGGCTGGTGGCCCCTCGGGGTTGCTGTGATCTGGTTCACAGCCCTCCCCTCCCAAAACAATCTCCGATGCAACAGTGTCAGCAGATTACCCAGCAGTTGGCAGCACGGGGGGTAGGACTACGATGGCAACTCTTGCAAATTCCCACCCTTGATATCTCCTCAAGCCTGATTCGCCAATATCAGCGAGATCGCCGATCCATCCGTTACCTACTACCTGAATCCGTACAGCTTTACATTAAGAAACACCAACTTTATCTCCACGCAGCAGACCTTGAGATCTGACGATTCCAGGCCAATATTTTGAGCCATCTGCGAGTCGAACTGTTCAGGCTTTAGGATATGATTGGGGTCATTACAAGGTTTTTTTACTGAACATCGAGGGCAAGGCGCAGTGATTAGAGTAGCCATCAACGGTTTTGGACGCATCGGACGTAACTTCATGCGATGCTGGCTGGGCAGAGAAAATAGCCAGATAGACATAGTTGCCGTCAACGATACCTCTGATCCTAGAACGAATGCTCATCTGCTGAGATACGATTCCATGCTTGGCACCTTTGATGCTGACATCAGTGCAGATGATAGTTCCATCATCGTCAATGGTAAGACCGTTAAGTGTGTCTCCGATCGGAATCCAGAGAATTTGCCCTGGTCTGCCTGGGGAATTGATTTAATTATTGAATCAACAGGGGTCTTTACCAGCCGCGAAGGTGCAACTAAACACCTCAATGCTGGCGCTAAGAAGGTGCTGATTACCGCACCGGGCAAAGGGGACGATGGCACCTTTGTTGTCGGTGTCAATGATCAACTGTACACCCATGATCAGCATGTGATCATTAGCAATGCCAGTTGTACCACCAACTGTCTGGCTCCGGTTGCCAAAGTTCTCCACGAAAGCTTTGGCATTGTCAAAGGGATGATGACCACCACTCACAGTTACACCGGAGATCAACGGCTTCTGGATGCCAGTCATCGGGACTGGCGACGGGCACGGGCAGCGGCGATCAACATTGTCCCCACCACCACCGGTGCTGCTAAGGCAGTGGGCTTAGTACTGCCTGAACTCAATGGCAAACTCAATGGATTAGCCCTCCGAGTTCCGACACCGAACGTCTCTGTTGTTGACCTCGTTGTGGAAGTGGAACAGCCAGCGATCGTGGAGCAAGTCAACCAGGCGCTGAAAGCTGCTTCGGACGGCCCGATGAAGGGAATTCTGCTCTATAGTGATTTACCGCTGGTTTCTAGTGACTATCGGGGGAATCCTGCCTCCTCAATTGTCGATGCCAGTCTAACGATGACCATGGGGAGCAACCTGGTGAAAGTGATTGCCTGGTACGACAACGAGTGGGGTTATAGCCAACGGGTCTTAGACCTGGCAGAGCTAGTGGCTCAGAAGTGGGTGGCCTAGTCCTGCCCCATACATAAATCAATTTGAAACAGCGCGGTAATCAGCCGCGCTGTTTTTGATCAGGGGTTAAGCGCTACTGCCAGAGCCCCTTTTTACCCTCAGGGCGAATGGTGGACCAGTTGGTTTTGGCCAGTGCCAATTGCTCGTCTGTCACCTTGGCTCCCGTTAAGTTTGCACCACAAAGGTTTGCACCGCGCAGGTTGGCATTACTCAAGTAGGCATTAGTGAGGTTGGCACCGCGCAGATCCGCTCCTTGAAAATCCGCATGACTGCAATAGGCTTTCACCAGGCTGGCATTGCGGAGCACCGTACCATTTAAGTTAGCACGACCGAGGTTGGCATTAAACAGGTTACTCCCCTGCAAATTAGCGTTTGAAAGAGCTGCCTCATGGAAAATTGCCCCCGATAGATCCACCTTTTGCAGATTAATTTCCCGCAGATCTTGAGAGGTAAAATCTCGATTACCGCTAGCGTAGGAATTCAGTAGCCCATTGGCATCCCATCGAGCCGGAACTTTAGGCTTGTGGCCTGAAGTCATTCGCCCTTGGGCATGGGTGTCGGGGATCGAACCTGTGGTCGCGCGCTGTCGAGTCATGCCTGACTGGAGATTGGGATCGGTTTTGGCTTGACGAGCCCGAATAGCCATCGCGGATCGAGAGATCGATGAAGGATCGCTGGTGCGGCGATTGTCCGGTGGTGCTGCTGGTCGTTGTGCGGGTTGAGCAACCATGCTGTTTGCCAAGCTGTCTAGGTATGGCTCCATATCCAATGCCCGCAGAACTTCGTTCGCACTCTGGTAGCGGTGACGAACCGAAACTTCCAGCATCTTCTTCAGCACACTGATGAAATGATCGCTTGCATGGACATGTTTCTGCCAGAGCATCTCTCCTGTTGCCGGATCGTAGTCCAAATCCTTCGGAGACTTGCCAGTGAGTAGATAGATACAGGTGACACCCAACGCATAGATATCACTGGCATAGACAGGGCGCATCGCCATCTGTTCAGGGGGGGCAAATCCAGCGGTGCCAATGGCGAAGTTCGTTAAAGCAGTTTGCCCCCCTTCTCCCATTAAGGTGGTTTGACTGACCTGATCTTTCACAGCCCCAAAGTCGATCAGTACGAGCTTGACATCTTGCAGGCGACGAATGATATTAGCAGGCTTGATGTCGCGATGAATCACTTGCTGGCTATGGACGTATTGCAAGACCGGTAAAAGTTCGCTGAGAAATTGTTTCACCCCTGCCTCGGTAAAGGGGCCATTCTGTTTGACCTCTTGCTGGAGCGTTGGGCCACTGATGTATTCCTGAACAAGATAGAACTCTTGGTTATTGGCAAAATAATCCAGAAGTCGGGGTACCTGGGGGTGGTCACCAATTTTCCCTAAGGTCTTTGCCTCCCGCTCAAAGAGTTCCCGTGCCATCTGCACCACATGGGGAGCGGTGGCGGTGGGACGCAATTGTTTGATCACACAATTGGGTTGACCCGGTAAGGATTCATCCTTGGCCAGAAAGGTTGCGCCAAATCCCCCCTGCCCCAAGGATTGAATCACTCGGTAGCGATCGCGCAATAACAAGCTAGAGCCACACGCTTGACAACGCTCAGTGTGAGTCAGGTTTTCTGGTTGGGGACAAGCTGGATTCAAGCAGTAGCTCATTCACTGTCACTCGCTACGGTCAGCATTACCGGATGGTTTTCTCGACGGATGATCAGGGCAGAACTGACTGCACCAAGTGGCGATCTGCGGGGAAGCTCTATCAAAAAGCTTCTAAAGTGAATCACAATTGACGTCAGCTCAGGGCGATTGAATCTACTTTTGTTACTTTTGTGATTGGCAATCGGTTGAGGATGCCATCTGGATATAGGTATATTGCCTGTTATCTAGGATAGCCGAAATTTTCCGAGAGCTTCGCAATCAGATGTGGTCGCGGGAGCCAGGGATAACGCAGGGCAGAGCGTCAACAGGCAGTAAGATCGATATGACAGGAGTGGCAGAAATTACCTGTCATCCTCAATGAAGTCTTTAGATGAAGAATAAGCGGGTTCAATGCGGGTTGCTTTAAGCTGGCTACAGGAGTTCGTAGAGATTCACAGTACCCCAGAGGTGTTGGCTGAGATGCTGACGATGGCTGGGTTTGAAGTGGAGGAGATTGAGGATCGCCGCACTTGGGCCAAGGGGGTGGTGGTGGGTCAAGTGCTGACCTGTCAGCCTCACCCCAATGCCGATAAACTGAGTGTTTGTCAGGTGGACATTGGTACCCCCAAACCCGCGCAAATTGTCTGTGGTGCTGCCAATATCCGTGCGGATGTTTATGTGCCGGTGGCTACTCTCGGCGCCTATCTACCGAAGGTAGATCTGAAGATTCGAGCGGCAAAACTCCGAGGAGTGGCTTCCGAGGGCATGATCTGTTCCCTCACTGAGTTGGGATTGGCGAAGGAGTCGGCTGGTATCCATATTTTTGCCACCCCGGCGGACACTCCCCTGCCCACAGGCAGTGATGCTCGGCCATTGCTGGGGCTGGATGAGGTGATTTTAGAGGTGACCTCAACGGCCAATCGGGCAGATGCCCTCAGTATGGTTGGTTTGGCGCGAGAAATTGCAGCGATTACTGGAGCACCGTTAAAGTTGCCCCTGCCGCCAGAACTACCTGTACTGTCGCCTGTGAGCACCCTCAATGTGGCGATCGCCGAACCCCCAGCTTGTCCCCGCTACATCGGTACCGTTGTCACGGGAGTGCAGATCGCCCCGTCCCCTGAGTGGCTCCAACGTCGGTTACAGGCTTCTGGCATTCGCCCCATTAACAATGTTGTGGATGTAACCAACTACATCCTGTTGGAATGGGGCCAGCCCCTCCATGTCTTTGACCGCGATCGCCTAGTGGCGGCTGCCACCCGTGGCCAAGAAACTGGATTAACCCTGGGGGTGCGGTATGCCAATCCCCAGGAAATGCTGCCCACCCTGGACGGTCAGGTGAGAACCCTCCAGTCCCAGAACCTGCTGATTACTGCCAATCATCAGCCCGTTGCCTTGGCAGGGGTGATGGGGGGGAGTACAACGGAAGTGGACGAGCAAACCCAAAACCTGGTGCTAGAAGCGGCGATTTTTGATGCCGCTGTGATTCGCCGCTCGGCTCGCGCCCAGGGATTGCGAACAGAAGCATCCACCCGTTATGAACGGGGGGTGAATCAAGCTGAACTAGATGTGGCCTGTCGCCGTGCCCTGGGACTGCTCCAGGAGTTAGCGGGAGGACAGGTAAGTGCCCAGGTGAGTGCTGATAGTCTCGGAGCCTTGGGTATTCGCTCCATTGAGTTGCGATTGGATCGGGTGCATCAGATGTTAGGCCCTGTGGATTTAGCGGTTCCCCAAGCTGCCCCCGCCCTCCCCCTCGAAAGCACCAGCGAGGAGTTAGGTGAGCTGCCAGCCACTGCCATTGATCAAATTTTAACCACCCTGGGATGTACGGTGACGATAACAGCGAACCCTCGGGTTTGGCAGGTAACGGTTCCCCCCTATCGACTGAGGGATCTTGAGCGAGAAATTGATCTGATTGAGGAAATCGCCCGCATCTACGGATACAACCGATTTTGCGATACCCTGCCGATCAAAACAGAACCAGGATACCTCTCCCCCGATCAAATCCTCACGCGCAAACTGCGAGAAAGTCTGCGAGCAGTGGGTTTGACGGAACTCATTCACTACTCGGTGGGGAAACCCACGGGGAACCGTCAAGTTGTGATTGCCAATCCTCTGTTTGCGGAGTATTCAGCCCTGCGTCCGGATTTGCTGACCGGGTTAATGGATGCGTTTCAGTACAATCTGGAGCAGGGAAATGGTTCTCTCTGGGGCTTTGAAATTGGTCGGATTTTCTGGCAGGAAGAAGACGGCATTCAAGAAGGGGATGCGATCTCCGGAATTTTCGGGGGCGACCCGATCCAGGAGCGCTGGTTACGGGGGGGGTCAGGAGCAACCGCTGAACTGGTTTGAGGCCAAAGGGGTTTTGGAGTGTGTGTTTCAACGCCTAGGACTGACGGTGGAATACCAGCCTGATCGGCGGGATCAGCGATTTCACCCTGGACGGACGGCTTCCTTGTGGTTTCAGGGCGATCGCCTGGGAACCTTTGGCCAACTCCATCCCCAACTGCGGCAAGAGCGGGAGTTTCCAGAGGCGGTCTATGCCTTTGAACTGAGTCTGGATGTGGTGTTGGATGCCCTGGACCAGGACGAGCAACTGGTGCCCATCTTTCAGCCCTATGCGACCTATCCGGCCTCTGACCGAGACATTGCCTTTTTTAAGCCCGGAGCAGGTATCTGTGGCTGAACTCCGCCGCGTCATTACCCAGGCAGGGGGGAACCTCTTAGCATCCGTTGCCCTGTTTGATGAATATCGGGGGGAAACGGTACCGGCTGGAAAGCGGAGTTTGGCCTTTCGCTTAGTCTATCGCGCCAGCGATCGCACCCTTACCGATGGGGACATTGAACCAGTGCATCAGCACGTCCGGGAGGCATTGATGGAAAAATTTGGTGTCAGTCTGCGGAGTTAAGCCCCTGCTAGGGAGGCAATCACCTGGTTGAGGCGATGGATGCGCTGACAAAGGACGCGGATGATCCCAAGGGCGATGGTCGGTGCCACATCGATCGCCCCATAGAGTTGCAATTGGCTCAAAGTTAAGCAGTGGGTGGGTGTCTGGGCACGGATGGCGATCTGGGGAGGATCGGGACTAAAGAGAGGGAGTTCACCAAAGAAATCACTGGGGTTCAATTGTTCTAGCACTGTGGTGCCAATGTGGATCTGCACAGATCCAGAGACAATCAGGTACAGCAAGTCTCCCCTCGCCCCTTGGGCAAGAATGGGTTCCTCAGCGGCAAAGGTCACCTCTTCCATCGCCACGGCCAAGCGTCTCAAGAACTCAGGACTGTCGAGGTCTTGAAACAGAGGCAAATTTAGTAGAAACTCAATGCGTTCAGCTTGCTTCAGCATCGGCTAGACCAGACAAGGCAGGGAGCCACCTGAAAAACAGCATACCGCTGCCGTTGAGCATCTGGGTATGCTGGCCCATTGAACTGCTACTTTGTCGCTAGGCTAAGAAGCGGTCATCGATCCAGTCAAGGTTAGGGATTGCGATGAATTACGATCACTGGTTCCAGGTCATTGAAACATTGGTGCTGCATCACTCCCCCAGTGGTGTCGAGACAGCGATGGATCAGTGGTTGCTCGAGACCTGCGAGGGCTGGGGTTTACGGGTCTGGCAAGATGCAGCAGGAAATGTGATTGTCAAACTGCCGGGAGAAACCTCCGCAGCGGCGATCGCCATTACCGCTCACAAAGATGAAATTGGGGCTATCGTCAAGGCCATTCGTCCCACTGGCCAGATCGAAGTCCGTCGTCTTGGGGGATCTTTCCCCTGGGTCTATGGCGAAGGGGTGGTGGATCTGTTAGGCGATCACACCACGCTGAGTGGCATTCTCTGTTTTGGCTCCCGCCATGTTTCCCATGAATCCCCCCAAAAAGCTCAGCAGGAGAATGCGCCCCTGAGGTGGGAAGATGCCTGGGTCGAGACTAAATGTACCCCCGAAGAATTGGCAGCGGCGGGGATTCGTCCGGGGACGCGCATGGTGGTGGGCAAACACCGCAAACGTCCCTGGCGGCTGAAAGACCATATTGCCAGCTATACCCTGGACAATAAAGCCTCGGTTGCCATTCTCCTGGAGCTAGCCCGCACCATCCAGAAACCTGTATGTGATCTCTATCTGGTGGCCTCGGCCAAGGAAGAAGTAGGGGCCGTTGGTGCCCTTTATTTTAGTCAGCGCCAACCGCTAGCGGCTTTAATTGCCCTGGAAATTTGCCCCTTGTCATCTGAGTATCCGATTCAAGATGGGGTGGCTCCGGTATTACTCTCTCAGGATAGCTATGGCATCTATGACGAAACTCTCAACCAGCAACTCCGTCAAGCGGCGGCGGCGGCCAACATTCCGCTGCAACTGGCAACCCTGAGCCAATTTGGCAGTGATGCTTCCATTGCCATGAAGTTTGGGCATGTTCCCCGTGCCGCCTGTCTGGGATTCCCCACCGAAAATACCCATGGCTATGAAATTACCCATTTGGGGGCGATCGCCAACTGTGCCCAGATTCTGCGAACTTACTGTGAGACTCCCTTCCTTGATTAATCCCAGAAGCCCCCTGATGAAATTGCCCATTTGGGGGCAATGCTCAGAGAGCGATCATTGACCATCGCCAGAGGCGGGTCTAGCGACCGAGGAGTCATTTGTTAAAATCGCTCCATGTTTGATAACACTTGTAAGTTCCTGGCGGAGAGCTTTCCTGAAGATTTCGCATCCTGGTTGCTGGGGGAACCGATCACCCTCACCTCACTGAGTCCTTCGGAACTGTCGATCGAGCCGATTCGTGCAGACTCGCTGATTTTACTTGATTCAGATGAAGTCATCCTCCACATCGAATTTCAGACCCAATCGGATTCCACCATGGGGTTCAGGATGGTGGATTATCGCCTGAGAGTTTTTCGACGGTTTCCTAAAAAGCAAATGCGACAGGTCGTAGTTTATCTCACCCCATCCAATTCTGAACGGGTTCAAGAGACTGTGTTTGAAATTCCAGGAACTCGTCATGAATTTGAAGTCATCCGTCTCTGGGAACAACCAACTCAAC
Organism: Neosynechococcus sphagnicola sy1; assembly: GCF_000775285.1. Taxonomy (NCBI): domain Bacteria; kingdom Bacillati; phylum Cyanobacteriota; class Cyanophyceae; order Neosynechococcales; family Neosynechococcaceae; genus Neosynechococcus; species Neosynechococcus sphagnicola. Next base: position 161,056 of record NZ_JJML01000016.1, read on the forward strand.
TGTTTCTGAAGTCAAGGGGGTTGTTACCGCTGGCTGTGTTGACTCAAACGCCGGATCGAGCACAAACGCTACGCCAGGTAGCAGAGCGGGTGGAGGCAATTTCAGAAACCAGGGTGCAAAGCAATGTAGCAGCCGCTGCGGGGATTTTGGCGGGGTTATTATTGGAAACAGATGTGATCAATCAGGTGCTTCGGAAAGACATCATGCAGCAATCAGTGATTTATCAAGAGTGGCGAGAAGAAGCTCTTCAAGAAGGCCGTCAAGAAGGCCGTCAAGAGGAGGGGGTGAATTTTGTATTGCGTCTACTGAACCGTCGCATTGGCCAGATCACCCCTCTCAGTGAATCTCAAATCCGCGCCCTTGCTCTCAACCAACTAGAATCTCTGGGTGAGGCACTGTTGGACTTTTCCAGTGCCGCTGATCTAGATGCATGGCTGCGATGGTCAGAGGGCAATCTAGCAACTGAGGAGCAGCTACGCCAATGACCATTGCCCAGAACGCCCTCAAAAATTAGATGAACTGGAAGTAACCACCAGAGAGGTTCAACCCAGCAGAGCCTTTGACAACGTGTGTTCGGGATAAGGCAACACCCACGATCGTAAGCCCTTACCCAAACTACTTAAACGGCTGGTTGGCAAAGTCTTTGGCGACAAAGGATTTATTTCTGCACCCTTAGCTCTGCATCTCTGGAAGACCTTGAGTATCTAACTGATTACCCGCCTCAAACGCGACATGAAGGGGCGATTAATGCCCCTCATCGACAGATTGCTGCTCCGGCGGCGGGCCATCATTGAGTCGGTCATTGATCAACTCCAGAACATTTCCCAGATTGAACATTCTCGTCCTCGCTCTCCGGTCAACTTCTTGGTCAACTTGGTCTGTGGCTTGATTGCCTACTGTCATCAACCTAAGAAACCTGCTCTCGCCCTCGATCTACATTTACTTCCGGCTTAACTCGAACTCACGTTTGTTAAGGTTGTGTGGACGGTGACAGACAATCACGAGGTTGCAGGCTGCTTGGCAAAAAGTCTCGCCCCAATCATGGTGTTAGAGTTGTGGCAAAAGACCAGCGGTACTTGGTTCAATGTGCTCACAGTTATCTCAGGAACTGCCCTAGGTTTGTGCCTCCAGGAAATTCTTGCCCCGGCACTGCGCCAGATCATAACCCAGGGAGTGGGGTTGATCACGCTGTTTGTGGGCTTTACCATGGCTGGCAACCTGCTAAAGATCCAAACCCACTACTTTGATGGGATGTTGTTGGGATTAGTTTCCATGCTCATGGGTGGTTTGCTCGGAGAATGGTGGCAGATTGAAGCCCGACTAAGGTGCCTCGGCGAACAACTCAAGGGCTATGTGCAAGGCTATGGTAGCTTTACAGAAGGATTTGTGACTGCGAGTTTGTTGTTCTGTGTCGGCCCCATGGCGCTGCTAGGGTGCTTGAACAATGGCCTCACGGGAGATAGTCGGTTGCTGACTTTAAAAGCAACGATGGATGGATTTGCCGCGATCGCCCTGTCGAGTCGTTTAGGGGTTGGCGTTGGCTTTTCTGGGGTGTCGATACTGCTCTATCAAGGCGGATTATCGCTGGCAGCAGGTTTCTTAGCTCAATTCCTTCCCAACCCCACAACCGATCCTCGGGTTCTGCTGTCTACAGGAGTCGGTGGACTGATGATTGTAGGGTTGGGCTTAACCCTCTTGGATGTAGCTCCGATTCGGGTTGCTTCGTTTCTCCCCAGCTTGTTGTTGGCACCGTTGCTCTATCATCTAGCGACTGGGATCGGCTAAAGCTAAAGATTCGGGACTTCCACAGTCAGCGGCGCTGTGAATAATTGGCGCACAAACTTGTAGAGATCAGCCTCGGGTCGATTCTCTAGCTGTAGCCCCTTCAGATCCATCAGTCCTTGGGCAAGGGGTTCCATCCGATGTTTGTAACTTCCATGGGCAGCCAGCAGATCTTTAAAGACTTCCCGCTCCAGATCCGTAGGCGTAGCTGTTTCATCCACAGGAGTCTGAAACTGGATGGCGGTGACCTCATATTGCAGACGGAAGATCAGAGCCCCACTCAGGTCTTGCAGGTGTCGTTGTAAATCTTTGGTGTTTAAGTCCAAGGGATCAAATCCCACCGAGCCCTTGATGCGTAAAGCGACAATGGGAGCGAGGGGAGAATTGAGTTGACCAGACGCTCGGGCTGCCTGGATTTGGGCGATCGCCCCTTGGTAAATTTCCTCAACCGACTCATGCCCTTGGGTCTTGAGTTCTAACCGCACAATCGGACGTTGATAGTAATCCTGTTTGAGAGTAGCGACCACTCCCTCAGCAGTGATCTCCACCAGATAGGCTCCCCGCAGGTAATCTCCCTCTTCGATGTTGTTGGCCTCTAGGGAGCCTGGGTTAAAAATCCATGATTCTAGGGTGTAGTGTTTGTGGATGTGACCGAGGGCTAGGTAATCAATACCAGCTCGCTTCAGGGGGAGAAAATCTCGGTAGCGTAAGGCTCCCTGATAGCGCGCAATCTGCCCTTCTAGACCGTGGTGAAACATTAAAATCTGATGGGGTGGCCCAGGGGGGAGTTCCTGAATGGCGGTGGCTAATTGGGCGATCGCCTTGGGAGCCGAGGCACCATACCACTGGGAACCCAACACCCGCACCCCGCAGGGCAAGTCGATATAGCCGCCACTCTTGCGATCGGGGTTCCAGGGTTGATAAAGGGCTTCGCCTCCCTGGGTATCGCCGGGTTCCAGCAAGATCAGTAAATCCCAATCAGCCAGATAGCGCAACCAACTTGTTTTGGTGCCGTAGGGGCGGTTGTCATGATTGCCCTCAATCGCCAGCACCGGAATCTGGGCGGCTTGGAGATGTTGCAGACAAAGTTGCGCTTGATTTAAAACCCCCGGTTGAATATTGCGATGCTCAAACAGATCTCCCGCAATCAGCACAAAGTCAACGGCAGGGGCGATCGCGTAACGTTCTAGGACGTCCTGGAGTGCATAGAAAAAATCTAGGGTGCGATCGCGGCAGTCATAGCGATCAAATCCTAGATGAATATCAGCAATGTGCAGAAACCTGGGCATGGATTAGAGTTCCCCTGAAAAAACCATCCCCCAATACAACGGGTCAAAGCCCGTATCGAACCGAGTGTACTGATTGTAGAGCGCCCCCTGGAAGTTGACATCGGTTAAATTTGTTTCACTGAGATTGGCCTTAATTAAATCAGCTGTGCGCAGATCAGCCTGACTCAAGTTGGCCCCCCGCAGATTGGCACTCCGCAAATTGGCCCCTCGGAGGTCAGATCCTTGCAAGTCTGCCTTCGGTAGATTCGCTCCTTGAAGCGTTGTCCCCTGAAGGTTCACAGTTCGCATGACCGCGTAGCTGAGCACTGCATAGGTCAAATCCGCTTGACTGAGATCCGCGCCACTAAGGTTGGCACCGCGCAGGTCTGCATCCGTCAGATCCGCTTCTCTGAGGTTGGTTTGGCAAAGATTGGCTCCAATCAAAATCGTCTCCCGCAGATGGGCTCCTGAGAGATTCGCCGCTGAGAATCGCACCACTCGCAGATCGGCTCCCCGGAGATTGGCTCCCTGTAGATTGGCTCCCTCCAGTTCTACCCGCAGAAAGCCTCGAACTCCGGTTGCATACTGTTGCAGTAATTGAGCCGCAGATGTGATCGACATATTCCTAGGGGGAGGGGGCATGGCTGGGATGCAAAGAAGACGAGCACACAGCAGATTAGCTACCCACCGCAGACCGTTGGTTACTATCCGCTGCCATTTCTTCTAGCATCTCTTGTTGGTCTTGAGAAATACAATTTTGAATGATCGATTCTAGATCACCCTCTAGCACTGTCAACAGGCTAAAGTTTTGTCCTAAACGGTGATCGGTTGCCCGATTATCTTTGTAATTGTAAGTTCGAATCTTCTCTGAGCGTGATCCCGTCCCCACCTGGGATCGCCGTCTTGATGTCACCGCTTCCTGCTGTTCTCGCAGCTTCATCTCGTAGAGTTTAGCCCGTAGGATTTGCATCGCCCGTTCCTTATTCTGGAGCTGCGATCGCTCCTCGGTACAAAAGATCCGAATCCCCGTTGGCTTGTGGAACAGGTCAGCAGCGGTTTCTACTTTGTTCACGTTTTGTCCCCCCGCCCCCCCGGAGCGAGCGGTGCTCATCTCAATATCTTTGGGGTCGATGTGGATCTCCACATCATCGACCTCCGGCATAACAGCCACCGTTGCCGTGGAGGTATGTACCCGTCCAGAGGCCTCCGTCATCGGCACGCGCTGCACCCGATGCACCCCCGCTTCATACTTCAGCTTGCTGTAGACGTGTTCGCCTTGAATCTCTAGAATCGCCTCTTTAAACCCACCCATGTCAGCTAGGGATTCACTGACCAGCTTTACCCGCCAGTGCTGATTCTCGGCATAACGAGAATACATACGTACCAAGTCGCCGGCCCAGATGCTGGCCTCATCCCCTCCAGTGCCTGCCCGAATTTCCAACATGATATTTTTATCATCGTTGGGATCGCGGGGCAGCAGGAGAATTTTCAGCCGGGACTCTAACTCGTCAAGCTGACTCTGGAGCTGCTCTACCTCCAGGGCTGCCATTTCTTGCAACTCGAGATCACTACTGGCCTCTTTGAGGATCTGTCGAGCATCAGCTAGGTGATGATGGGTCTGTTTCCAGATCTCATAGGTGAGGACAATCTGTTCAAGGGAAGACCGTGTTTTTGCCACCCGTTGAAACTCAGTCGGATCTCTAGCAATATCTGGATCTCCCAGACGCCGAGTGAGTTCATCAAAGGTTTGCTCAACGGATTTGAGCTTATCCAGTAGATAGGATTCAGCCATAAAGAAGCGATCACAACAGGAAGATGACAGTGCTTATCGTCAGGCTCAAGAGATCTCTAAACCGATGGCGACATGAAGCTTGTTCCACCAGCCCATCCCTCAGCTGGCAACTATCGCTTCTTCTTGTCTTGGGAGGTTGCCTTGCCATCCTTGGCGGGAGAAGTAGCTACGGCATTCCCAGGAATATCGGCACCTTCCATCATGCCGTACTTGCGGAGGAAGCGTTCAACGCGACCTTCCGTATCGATGATCTTCTGAGTTCCAGTATAGAAAGGATGATTGCCAGACCAAACATCCACATGCAGTTCTGGCCGCGTGGAACCAATGGTCATGACGACTTCACCATTGCAATAGACTTTAGCGTCTGGATACCACTGGGGATGAATCTCGGCTTTTGGCATGGTTTTCGCTCCAAATTGACGACTGTCGATAAATCTGTTGTTAGCGCTTCGAGTACTGAGGTGCCTTACGGGCCTTCCGTAACCCATACTTCTTCCGCTCCTTAGCGCGGGGATCACGAGTCAAATAACCTTCAACCTTCAGGGGCTTGCGATTATCCGGATCCAGCTGACAAAGGGCACGCGCCACGCCTAAACGGACGGCATCGGCCTGCCCCGTCAACCCACCACCTTCGGCCTTGACCAAAATATCGTATTCCTGCTCTAGGCCCAAGGTTTCCAAGGGAGCCTTAACGGCGGAGAGATAGGCTGGGTTGAATTGGAGATAGAGGTCACCAGCCTTGCCATTGATCGTGAGTTGCCCATTTCCAGGCACCAACCGCACCCGGGCAACCGCAGATTTACGCCGTCCTGTTCCCCAATAAACTACGCGGTCATTTTGTTCGATCGTCTGCATTAGTCTGCTCCTCCAGGAATCGTGTTGATGATCAGGGTTTGGGGTTTTTGAGCCGTATGGGGATGCTCAGGTCCGGCATACACCTTCAGCTTGGTAAACAATTGCCGTCCCAGGGTATTCTTGGGTAACATGCCTTGAATCGCATGTTCGATAATCCGTTCGGGTATCCGGGCCTGTAACTTGGCAAAGGTTTCCGTTTTCATCCCACCGGGTCGTCCTGAATGGCGGCGGTAGATTTTATCCGTCCGTTTTTTCCCTGTGACGGCAATTTTTTCAGCGTTGACAACAATAACAAAATCACCGGTATCCAGGTGGGGAGTAAAGGTTGGCTTATTTTTGCCCCGCAGGATCATCGCAACTTCGCTCGCCAACCGTCCGAGCCGCTGATCGGTAGCATCGACAACATACCAGTTACGTTCAATGGAATCCAGAGGTGGGAGATAGGTCTTATTCATGTTCATCAAGGGTAGAGGTCAAGATTTTTGAGGGTTAAGCCAAGTTTGAACAGCAGAGCACCGGGGTGAAGGGAGGATCCTCTAGGGCATCCAGCGAACTGTTCTCGACAACGACCCAGCCCGCTGGGCAATCAGTCGATAGGCTCCATCTGGGTTGGGTGTCATACCAGACTTCTGGCGGAAAGGGACAGTCTGGATATCCAATGCGCAGCAGACTGAGACCCTGGGCAGGGGCTGCATGCTTGACCTCCTCACGGCGCTCCTTCATCCAGAGTTCGGTAAAACTGGCGGGCGATCGCTGCCCCCGTCCCACCTGAACCAAGAGCCCCACCAACAGGCGCATCATGCCATACAGAAAGCCATTGGCCTGCACCTCGATCTCTAGAAATTGTTCCCGCCGCTTACATTCCGCTACTTGAACATCTACCCAGGAATGGGCACGATGGGAGCCAGCACGATGAAAGGCAGCCAGATGATAGCGACCCACTAGCGGTGTTAAGGCCTCCTGCATGCGATCCTCATCCAAGGGTTCGTAATAGTAATGCCAGGTGAGGGGGCGGACAAACAGATTGGGATGCGGGTCGGTGTAAAGTGTATAGCGATAGCGCCGCCAAAGAGCTGAGAAGCGGGCATGCCAATTGGGAGCAACGGCTGCTGAAGCTCGAATCACCACGTCGTTCGGTAACCGGGGATTGAGAATATCAGCCCAACGGTGAGCCGGAATGGTTGCAGTGGCATCAAAATGGGCAACTTGAGCCGCAGCATGAACCCCTGAGTCTGTCCGTCCAGCCCCATGGAGCACCACCCGGCGATCGAGGATTGCAGACAAAATATCCTCAATTGTCGCTTGGACGGTACGCTGTTGAGGCTGTCGTTGCCAGCCATGAAAGCCTGTTCCCAGGTATTGAATTACCAGGGCGACCCGTTGTAAATCATGGGTGGTTGCAGCCAGAGAGGGGAACATACTCAACCTCAAGTCAGTTCAATAATTGCCATCTCGGCATTATCACCCCGACGATTCACAGTGCGTAGAATCCGGGTATAACCTCCCTGGCGATCGCTATAGCGAATGCTCGCTTTCTCGAACAACGAATGAACCAACTGCTTGTCATAGATATAGCCCATGGCCTGCCGACGCGCAGCCAAAGAACCATTCTTGGCCAAGGTGATCATCTTCTCAGCTTCACTGCGAACTGCTTTTGCCCGAATCAGGGTGGTCGTAATTCGACCATGACGAATTAGTTCAGTGGTGAGGGTTCTGAGTAGAGCCTGCCGCTGGTCAGCAGGCTTTCCAAGTTGGGGAACACGACAACGATGACGCATAGGTTTCAGCAGTGAGTAACATTAAAAGCTCAATTGAAATAATTCTTCCGAGAATTTAGGGAGCTGGCTTGGCAGCTTTTTCGTGGGGCAGGGTGATTCCCAGTCGTTGTTGCAGAGCTTCTACAACTTCCTCAGCAGACTTTTGCCCGAAGTTTTTAATCTCCAGCAAATCCTCTTGGGTATAGTCCAGGAGATCTGCTACTGAATTGATTTGGGCTCGCTTCAAACAGTTGTAGGCTCGCACCGAAAGTTGAAGCTCTTCAATGGGAATTTGGCTGGTAGGATCATCATCCGGCTCGTAGTCTCCCCCCGTCGACTCAAAGGTGATATCTTTGAGCGGATTAAACAGATCGACGAGGATATTAGCGGCCTGACTCAGAGATTCCTGGGGGGTAAGACTGCCATCGGTCCAGACTTCCATGACCAAGCGGTCTTTCTCCAAGGCACCTCCAATCCGGGTATCTTCGACGCTATAGTTGACTTTGCGAACGGGCATAAAGATAGCATCAATCTGGAGAAAGTCTAAGGTGCTGGACTCATCGCGACTGCGGTCAAAGGTACGATAGCCCTTGCCCCGTTCGACTCGAAACTCCATCTCCAGAACTGACCCTGCGGATATCGTCGCAATGTATTGGCCAGGGTTGACCAACTCCACCTCCGAGGGCAAATCAAAATGTCCGGCGGTAACCGTTGCTGGCCCCTGAATGCGGAGGCGACCGATCTGGGGCTGAGAAGAATGACTCTTCAGCACCACGGCCTTCATACTCAGCAGAATATCCAGGACATCCTCCCGCACCCCTGGAATCGTCGCAAACTCATGATTGACGCCTGCGATCCGCACCCCAGTTACAGCTGCCCCCTCTAGATTGGACAGGAGGACGCGTCGCAGGGCATTGCCCACGGTGGTTCCCTGTCCCCGCTCCAGCGGCTCTAGCACAAACTTACTAAACAGCCATTGATCKTTTTTCAACGCTGGTTTCTACACACTCAACTTGGAACTGTGCCACCGAGCAACCTCCCTTTTGCTGACTAAATTGCAGGCCTGTACAGCCTGCTGCTGATGATTGGAGAACCAGTTCACTGAGTTGGTTAGACCTGAATCCACTGGCTCCAATACAGGTTCTAGCGGCTGCGAAACACCTTCCTGTCTAAAGAACCAAGACGGGTGTTCAAAGCAATTGCCTAGACACGGCGACGCTTAGGGGGACGACAACCGTTATGGGGGATGGGGGTGACATCACGGATCAAGGTAATTTCCAGTCCCGCGCCTTGGAGCGCCCGAATGGCGGTCTCACGACCCGCCCCTGGCCCACTGACCATCACTTCAATTTGCCGCATTCCCTGATCAATGGCTCGACGGGCTGCACCTTCAGCCGCCGTCTGAGCTGCAAAGGGAGTTCCCTTCTTGGCACCTTTGAAGCCACTAGAGCCTGCGGAAGCCCAAGAAATTACCTCTCCTCCTGTGTCCGCAATGGTCACAATCGTGTTATTGAAAGTCGATTGGATGTAGGCCACGCCATTCGGTACATTCCGTTTTTGTTTGCGAGGGCCAGTTTTTCTAACGGGTTGTCGCGCCATATCAAAATTCTTCGCCTGGGTTATAACGTATGCGTCATGGAGTCATAGACTCAGCTACTTATTTCTTGCTAGGAGCTTTTTTCTTCCCAGCCACAGTCCGCCGACCACCACGGCGGGTACGAGCATTTGTCCGGGTTCGCTGCCCTCGCACAGGTAAGCCCATACGATGACGGCGTCCTCGATAGGTGCCAATGTCCATGAGACGCTTGATATTCATTGACTCCAAGCGTCTCAGGTCACCTTCGACCTGATAGTTACTTTCGACAGCTTCCCGCAACGTTGTAACTTCGGCATCACTCAAGTCTTTGACTCGGGTGTCTGGGTTGACGCCAGTCTGACTCAGGATCTCTTGGGAACGGGACAACCCAATTCCATAGATGTAAGTCAGGCCAATTTCAACACGTTTGTCACGGGGAAGATCTACTCCGGCAATTCGTGCCACGCTTCTCTCTCCTGGTCTTCACTGAACTCACGATTGATCTCGAAAAAATCAAACAGTCTTGCAACTGACTGCCTATGACTGGGACAGTCATGCTAGCCTTGACGTTGTTTATGCTTTGGGTTAGAACAAATCACAACGACCCGACCGCGACGGCGAACGACGCGACACTTTTCACAAATCTTACGAACGGAAGCTCGGACTTTCATGCCCAGTCCTATGTCACTACAAAAGTATCATTCTAACAGCTTTCTTGAAGAAAATCAAATCAATTCAAGTTGGGTCTGAAAGGGTTCCCAAGGCTTGCTATTTTTTATTGCGAAGACGGTAGGTGATGCGACCCTTAGTTAAGTCGTAGGGCGTTAATTCAACTTTCACGCGATCGCCGGGAAGAATTTTGATATAGTTGCGCCGAATTTTGCCGGAAATATGGGCTAGGACATTAAAGCCGTTGTCTAAGTTGACTCGGAACATAGCATTGGGCAACGATTCCGTTACCGTGCCTTCCATTTCGATTAAATCTTGTTTAGCCAATTTGTTTTGCCTCAACCCTATATTGAATGATTGTCAGTCCCTATCGACCTCGACCCTCACTTTGACTGCAAATTTAGACTCCTAGAACAACCTATTAACCATTATCAATGGTAGCTGCAAGCAAACTGACACCGGGAAGTCCTAGAGACAGTCGCTACAAAGGCGTTAAATCGGGGCTTGAGGTGTTGATGTTACGACCGCCAACAAGCTTTGGGTGACTGCCTCCAAATCCTGATCACCATTGACCGTCACCAATTGGTTGCGATCGCTGTAGAAATGAATTAGGGGGGCTGTTTGCTGATGATAGACTTCTAAACGCCGCCGAATCACCGCTTCTGTATCATCCTGACGACCCCGACCCAACAGCCGCGTCGTCAGCACGTCATCCGGCACCGCTAGATTGATGACCTGATCACAGCCCTGATTAATTTCCTGCAACAGAACTTCTAGGAATGCTGCCTGAGTGACATTGCGCGGGAACCCATCTAAAATCCAGCCCAAGTGAGCATCGGGCTGCCCCAACCGCTCACGAATCATTTCCACCACGAGCTGATCCGGAACTAACTCACCACGCCCCATGTAAGCTTGCGCTTTTTGACCGAGATGGGTGTCCTCAGCAACCGCTTGACGGAGGATATCTCCGGTGGAGATATGGGGGATATTTAACCAATGGGCCAGTGTTTGAGATTGGGTTCCTTTACCGGCTCCAGGCGCACCTAGAAAGATAAGTCGTGGCACTTTTACTGCTTCACCATTCCTTCATATCGTTGGGAAATCACATAGGTTTGAATTTGCTTGGCTGTATCAATGGCAACCCCCACCAGAATCAAGAGCGAAGTGGCTCCCAAGCCCTGGAAAGTTCGCACTCGCGTTGCACTCTCCACCGCTGTGGGCAAAATTGCCACCAACCCGAGAAAAACTTGCCCCTAAGAAGGTGAGGCGACTGAGAACTCGTTCCACATAGTCGCTGGTCGCCCGCCCCGGACGAATGCCTGGAATACTTGATCCCATCTTCTTGAGGTTTTGTGACAGGTCAACGGGGTTGACAATCAGGGAGGAGTAGAAGTAGCTAAAGAACAAAATCAGGGTCAAATAGAAGACAACATAGAGCCAGGGAGTCGGGCCGCTGGGACTCAGATGGTTGGCAACCTGAACCAGCAGTTCATTATGGGTAAATTGTGCCAATGAAGCTGGCAAAATCAGCACCGCTGAGGCAAAGATAATGGGCATTACCCCCCCCTGGTTTAAGCGCAGGGGCAAATAACTGCTCTTTTCCGGGTACATCCGCCGACCCACTTGCCGCCGGGCTGAAATGATGGGAATGCGACGGGTTCCTTCTTGGACAAAGACAATCCCCACAATCATGACCAGAAACACCAGCAACAGAATCACGACCCCGCCAACAATGTTGCGATCGCCGCTCTGTGCCAGTTCAATCGTCTGCCCTAAAGAATTCGGCAGGCCAGAAATGATGCTGATAAAAATCAAAAGTGAGGCACCATTGCCGATGCCCCGCTCTGTGATTAATTCAGACACCCACATGACAAACATCGAACCCGCCGTGAGAGCTATTACCGTCTCAACCATGAACAGTGGCCCAGCTGACGGCAGGGCATAGGAGCGAACCCAGAGGGCAAGGCCAACACTCTGAATAATGGCCCAGCCAAGGGCAACGTAACGGGTCAGTTGAGCAATCTTGCGTCGTCCAGCCTCGCCTTCATTCTTCTGAAGATTTTCCAAGGCTGGAATTGCCGCTGTTAAAAGTTGCAGAATAATTGAGGCATTAATAAATGGCAGAATTCCAAGGGCAAAAATACCTAAGTATCGCAGTCCTCCGCCGGAGAAGATGTCGAGGAAACCGACAACGGGGTTGTTGTGAAAATCTTGAATGAAGCGAGCACGGTCAATCCCTGGAATCGGCAGGTAGATGCCCAGCCGCACCAGAATTAACATACCAATGGTTAAGAGGATACGTCCACGTAAACCAGCGGCCTGGGCCATCTGGGCAAAGGTTTCTTGAGCCGTGGGGGTTTTGTTGCGACTGACAACCATGAAGGGGGTTCCTCTCGTCTCTACTAAAACTAGCCTAGACTATTTCCCAAGCTTAAGAAACGGACTCGGCGACAGCAGATCCCAGCAGTTCACAGGTGCCGCCAGCGGCTTCAATCTTGGCACGTGCCGATGCTGTATAGGCAGCAGCCTTGACCTGTAAAGGAATTCCCAGTTCGCCATCTCCCAACATCTTCAGAGGACCGTCATCGCTGGTGACGATGCCAACCTCCATCAAAGATGCCAGGGTAACGATGGTATTCGCCGGAAGAACTGCCAATTTGCCCACATTGATCACGGTGTAGCAACGGCGATTGATGACGGGGAAATGCTTGAGCTTCGGCAAGCGTCGATAGAGCGGATTTTGTCCCCCCTCAAACCCAGGGCGGGTGCTAGATCCCGATCGCGATTTTTGTCCCCGCATTCCTAATCCGCAACTGGCGCCCTGTCCTGCTGCAATACCGCGACCTACCCGACGACGGCGTTTTTTGGAACCGGCCTGAGGGTGTGCATCATCAAGTCTCATAGTTTAATCCTGCAATAACAGCAATGGGATGACGGGTTTCGAGAATCCACCCCAGGAAAACCCGTTGCTAGACAAAGAGCTTCTCAATCGGAACCCCTCGTTCCTCTGCAACTTCAGCAAAGGTACGGAGCGTGGAGAGGGCATTGACAGCGGCTCTCGCATTATTCAGGGGATTCCCAGCACCCAACTGTTTCGCCAAAACGTTACGTACCCCTGCCAGTTCCAAGACGGTGCGCACCGCCCCCCCAGCAATTACCCCGGTTCCAGGAGCAGCAGGACGAATCATCACAGCGGCACCGCCCCCCTTGCCATTGACGGGATGGGGAATGGAGTTGGCTTTTGTCAGGGGTACTTCTACGACGTGCTTCCGCCCGTCTGCAACCCCTTTCTTGACTGCACCGATAACATCACTGGCTTTTCCGACTCCCACGCCAACCTGGCCGCGTTCGTTGCCCACAATCACAATGGCGCGGAAGCTGAGTTTTTTTACCTCCCTTCACCACCTTTGTGACCCTACGGATCTGGACGACGCGCTCTTGCCAGTCGGTCTCCTTCTCACGGGTGCGGTTGCTCTTACGACTTTTTGCCATAGCTCGAATGTTTAACCTTGGTTGCTTGAAGTATTTTGCAATCGGAGCCAGTTCGGTGAACCAGTTGTCAATCGTCTAGAATTCTAGACCTGCTTCCCGAGCGGCATCCGCCAATGCTTTGACGCGGCCATGATAGAGATTTCCACCCCGATCAAACACCACTTGCCGGATACCCTTCTCCAGCGATCGCTGGGCAATCAGCTTCCCAACTTTACTCGATGCGGCACAGGTGGCTCCTGAATCTAGATCACCCCGCAATTCGGAGTCCAAGGTAGAGGCAGCAGCCAGGGTATGTTGCTGGGTGTCGTCGATTACCTGGGCATAAATATGCTGGTTGGAACGAAAAACTGCCAGACGTGGACGTTCTGTTGTTCCCTGGGTTCGGCGGCGAACCCGCTGATGGCGACGGCGTGTAGATTCTCTGCGGCTGACTTTCATAATTATTTCTTCCCTGTCTTACCAGCTTTGCGGCGGACGACTTCCCCGGCATAGCGAATACCCTTACCCTTGTAAGGCTCAGGGGGACGAACGGCTCGGATTTTGGCAGATGTATTGCCAACAATTTCTTTATCAATACCGCTGACAATCACATTGGTGTTGTTTTCAACCGCAAACTGAATGCCATCGGGCGGCACAATTTGGACGGGGTGGCTGTAGCCCATGTTTAGAACTAGGTTCACACCCTGTAATTGGGCTCGATAGCCCACCCCCTGAATTTCTAAGCGGCGCTGAAAGCCCTGAGAAACGCCATCAACCATGTTAGCGACTAGGGTGCGACTGAGACCATGGCGTGCGCGAGCCGCTCGGGACTCATCCCGACGTTTCACCACCAGGGTCGTCCCTTCCTGCTCAACACTCACCTCGGCTGGCAAGAGACGACTCAACTCTCCCTTGGGGCCTTTGACCAGCACCTGCTGACCCTCCAGAGTCACCGTTACTTTTGGAGGAATGCTGATGGGACGTTTACCAATACGAGACATAACTGATTTCTCCTTCCCTAATCACGAGCCGCTGGCCATCATCCACCCACTTACCAGATGTAGCAAAGTACTTCGCCACCCAATCCCTGGCGGCGGGCATCGCGATCCGTCATGATGCCGCTGGAGGTGGAGATAATCGCAATCCCAATGCCGCCGAGAACCCGCGGTAAGTCTTTCCGATTTGAATAGACCCGCAGACCTGGCTTGCTGACCCGCTTCAAACTCGTGATAATCGACTGACGATTTTTCCCCCGATATTTCAGGGAAATCACGATGTCTCGCTTGACGTTCTCGCCGACCTCTTCATAGTCGGTAATGAAGCCCTCCTCCTTCAAAACGCGCGCGATGCTGCGGGTCATTTTGGTAGAGGGAATTTCCGTCGTCAAATGCCGTGCCAGCGCCGCATTGCGGATGCGTGTCAGCATATCTCCAATGGTGTCATTCGCCGCCATAGTGTCCTCTTCTACAAAACTGCCTCAGTGATCCCGGAAGGGCATGCCCATTTCTTTCAACAGAGCGCGCCCCTCTTCATCGGTGTTGGCAGTGGTGATGATTGAAATGTCCATGCCTCGCATCTGATCGATGCTGTCGTAATCAATCTCTGGGAATATCAGTTGTTCCCGAATGCCAAGGGTGTAGTTGCCGCGACCGTCAAAGCTCTTGGGGCTAATTCCCCGAAAGTCTCGAATGCGAGGCAACGATAGGTGAATCAGTCGATCCAGGAAATCATGCATTCGGCCTGCCCGTAAGGTGACCATAATGCCGACGGGCATTCCCTGACGGAGCTTGAAACCCGCGATCGCCTTCTTGGCTCGGGTGACAACTGGCTTTTGTCCCGTAATTTTGGCAATTTCATTGAGGGATGCCTCTAATGCTTTGGCATTCTGGGCGGCATCTCCCAAGCCCCGGTTAATCGTGACTTTTACCAGTTTCGGAACCTGATGGATATTTTCGTAATGAAACTGCTCCATCAACTTGGGGACAATTTTTTCCTGGTAAAGAGTTTTGAGTGGTAATGGCATAGAGTAGTATCCTTCAATTCCCCTGGTCGTGGTCAGGGAATGGGGTGAACTTAGTCAATCGTTTCGCCAGTTTTCTTCAGCATCCGCACCTTGCGACCATTGGCATCAAAGGTGTAGCAGACCCGACTCACCGTCTTTTGTTTGGTGGAGTAGAGCATGACATTGGAGCTATGAATCGGCGCTTCCGAAGTTACGATCTGACCCGATTCTCCTTCCTGACGGGGTTTCATATGTCGGGTTCTCAGATTCACCCCTTTCACCACCACTTTGCTGAGTTTGGGAAAGGTTTGCAGAATTTCGCCCACCTTACCCTTGTCACTGCCAGCGATCACCTGCACCGTATCCCCTTTTTTGACGTGCATCCGGTACCGAACTGGGGTGCCATTTTTCACTTTCTTGACCATCAAAGTACCTCCGGTGCCAAGGAAACAATCTTGGTAAAGTTTTTATCGCGTAGTTCCCGCGCCACTGGGCCAAAAACCCGTGTTCCCTTGGGGTTGCCATCCGCATTGATAATCACAGCCGCGTTATCGTCAAAGCGAATCGTCATCCCACTGTCACGTCGAAGCGCTTTGCGAGTCCGAACCACAACAGCGCGCACTACATCGGACTTCTTGACCGCCATATTGGGAATCGCATCCTTGACTACCGCAATGATCACATCCCCGACCCCCCCGTAGCGACGATTACCGCCCCCCAGCACCCGAATACACATCAGCTTGCGGGCACCACTGTTATCAGCAACATTCAGGTAAGACTCTTGTTGAATCATGGTCGTCCTCTGGGTTTCCTAAGCGGGGGGATGGCTGAGAATATCGGCGACCAACCACCGTTTGGTGCGACTGAGGGGCCGAGTTTCTTGGATGCGGACGCGATCTCCGATCTTGCATTGATTTTGCTCATCGTGAACTTTGTAGCGCTTGGTTTGCACCACAATCTTGCCGTACTTGGGATGGGCAGATCGATTTTCCACGGCTACGACCACGGTTTTGTCCATTTTGTCACTGACAACTAGACCGACTCTTTCCTTGACAGCCATACGTGGGATCTACTCCTGGGTTGCAACAGATTCTGCCGAAACAGGAACCCGAAGGCGTTCCTGTTCAATGGTCATCAATTGAGCAATCCGATGACGGGCCTGCTTAAATTGATGAGGTTTTTCGAGACGACGAGTCGCCTTCAGAAGGCGGAGTTCAAACAGTTCTCGCTTTGAAACCGAGATTTGAGCTGCCAACTCTTGATCGCTCAAGCTACGGAAGTCCGAAATTTTGGAAAGGGGCATTAGTTCAAGACTCCTCCAGGTCGCGAATAATAAACTTGGTCTTGATTGGCATCTTGTGGGAGGCCAAGCGCATCGCTTCCCGAGCCACTTCCTCCGTCACGCCTTTAATTTCAAATAAAACTCGTCCCGGCTTTACCACCGCTACCCAAAACTCTGGCGATCCTTTCCCAGATCCCATCCGTGTTTCTGCAGGGCGCATGGTCACCGGCTTATCTGGAAACACCCGAATCCAGATTTTGCCACCCCGACGAATATAGCGAGTCATTGCCCGACGACTAGCCTCGATCTGTCGAGCGGTAATCCAAGCAGGTTCTAGGGCTTGGAGTCCGAAATCGCCAAAGTTTAGCGAACTGCCACGTGTCGCCAGACCTTCCATGCGACCCCGCTGCTGTTTACGGAATTTAGTTCTTCTTGGGCTTAACATAGCGCTGTAGGTTAGGCGTAAGGACTGAAACGTAAGGACTGGGGTGAAATCCCCTAATCTTCCCGAGAGCGATCTTCAAACTGTTGGCGGCGGCGTTGCTGCCGACGACGGGGCTGGGCAGAACCGGGGGGAGGGGTCTCCTCCTGTCCAGGAATAATTTCACCCTTAAACACCCAAACCTTCACCCCTAAGATGCCGTAGATCGTCTTGGCGGTCTTATAGGAGTAGTCAATATCGGCCCGGAGGGTATGGAGGGGGACACGACCTTCCCGAGTCCACTCGGTGCGGGCAATTTCAGCCCCATTCAAACGGCCACTGACCTGAATTTTGATCCCTTGAATGCCAGCTCGTTGCGCCCGTTGAATCGTTTGGCGAACCACACGACGGAAGGATACCCGTCGCTCTAACTGTTGGGCAATATACTCAGCAATCAGGGCTGCATCGGCATCCACCCGTGCCACTTCCACCACGTTGATGCGAATCTGGCGACTGCTCCCCAATGCCTCTTGTAAGCCCAGACGCAGGGACTCAATTCCAGCGCCTCCCCGTCCGACCACGACACCCGGACGCGCCGTGTGGACTTCTAAATCAATCTGATCTGCTTTGCGCTCAATCCGAACTTGAGAAATCCCAGCATTGCTGAGTTGCTTCTGCACAAACTGACGGATCTTGAAGTCTTCCTGTAGCAGCTCGGGATAGCGACTGGCATCCGCAAACCAGCGAGAACGGTGATCCTGAATGACACCGAGGCGGAAGCCAGTTGGATGGATTTTTTGTCCCACGAATGCGTCCTCTCTTAATTCAGTGCGGTGTTAAACGGGTTGTTCATCAGCATTAGTCTTGGGCGGAGGCAACGGCCACCGTGATATGACAAGTCGGCTTGCGAATTTGGTAGGCTCGTCCCTGGGCTCGGGGGCGGAAGCGCTTCAGGGACGGCCCTTGATCGGCATAGGCTTGACTGACAACCAGTGTGGCTGGATCAAGGCCAACGTTATGCTCGGCGTTGGCGACGGCGGAACGCAAGACCTTCAATACCGGATCACAGGCACGATAGGGCATGAACTCCAGAATCATCAGGGCATCCCGATAGGAGCGGCCCCGAATTTGATCCAGAACCCGGCGCACCTTGTAGGGTGACATCCGGATGTAGCGGGCAATAGCTTTGGTTTCAGTAGTATTGATAGCCATCTAGGTTCTCCTGACTGAACAAGGACAAGATTGACCTTGTACGGGGTCTATCGGGACGATTTTTTGTCACTCTTGGCGTGCCCTCGGAAGGTGCGAGTCGGCGCAAATTCTCCCAACTTGTGTCCCACCATCTGCTCGGTGATGTAAACCGGAACATGTTGCCGCCCATTATGTACGGCAATCGTGTGTCCAATCATCTGCGGCAGAATCGTTGAGGCACGGGACCACGTCTTGATGACTTGTTTGTCACCTCTGACATTGAGAGCCTCAATTTTGCGCAAGAGATGATCCGCCACGAATGGGCCTTTTTTTAGGGAACGAGCCATAGGTACAGTTCACTCACAGTTGATTTGCTGAATCTTGAATACAAGCCAAGCTTGGGTAACAAAGTTTATGACTCCCGCCCGCCTCGACCCCGCTTGGAAGCCTTGCGACGACGACGGACAATCAGATCATTACTCCGCTTTTTGCGCTTCCGGGTTTTATATCCCAAGGCGGGTTTACCCCAAGGGGTAACAGGACCACTACGACCAATGGGTGCCCGACCTTCACCCCCACCGTGGGGGTGATCCACTGGGTTCATTACACTTCCTCGCACTTCAGGACGCCGTCCTTTCCAGCGCTTGCGCCCGGCCTTACCTAAACTGATGTTGCGAACATCAAGATTGCCGACTTGACCAATGGTGGCATAGCACTCGCGACGAACCTTGCGAACTTCCCCGGACGGGAACTGCAAGGTGACATAATCACCTTCTTTCGCCTTCACTTGGGCAGTGGCACCAGCAGCACGGACAATCTGCCCCCCTTTACCGGGAACCAATTCCACGTTGTGCACATTGGTTCCCAACGGCACATTGCCTAAAGGTAAGGCATTGCCAATTTCAATCGCTGCCTCTGGCCCTGAGATCACAATGCTGCCGACCGCCAAACCCACGGGATGGAGGATGTACCGCTTCTCGCCATCCTGGTAGTAAAGCAAGGCGATCCGGGCATTGCGATTCGGATCATATTCAATGCCAGCAACCTTAGCCGGTACGTTGTGCTTTTCACGCCGAAAGTCAACTTGGCGATAGAGCTGTTTATGCCCCCCACCCCGATGGCGGCAGGTGATGACACCGCGATTATTGCGACCCTTAGGTGAGTGCCGCGATTTTGTCAGAGATTTTTCTGGCTCACTGCGGGTGACCTCCGCAAAGTCGGAAACCGTGTGTTCACGGGTGCTGGGGGTATAAGGTCTGTAAGCTCGGATGCCCATAGCTTTAGGGGTGAAAGGAAATCGAAAAAATAGAGAATTCGCAGGTTAAGCAGTTGCCCGTTTATGGCACTGCTGATCAAACATCAGGGAAGAGGGTAATCGAGTCACCTGCTGCCAGGGTGACAACAGCCCGTTTGTAACGGGAGCGATGCCCCGTAAACTTGCCCACCCGCCGCTGCTTCCGGGGTGGATTAGCGGTGTTGACACTGACAACCTTGACCTTGAACAGATCTTCAATTGCTGCCTTGATCTGGAGCTTGTTGGCTCGGGGAACCACTTCAAAGGTATATTGATTCAATTCCAGTAGCCGAGTGGCTTTCTCCGTCACCAGGGGACGACGGATCAAATCCGGCAAAGAGCGGACATCAATATCAGGCACCGTAGACCTCCTGGATTTTGGCAAGGGCTGCCTGAGTACTGATAATTTGATCAGCATCCAGCAGATCCGCAATATTTAGGTTGTTGGCAGCAATCAGCTTCAGGTTGCCCAGGTTCCGAGCTGATAAGTAAACGGTTTCATGCCGCTCCGCAATAATCAGCAGCACCTTGGCATCGGGTTTCACGCCCCAACGGGCGATCGCGGCTGCCAATTCTTTCGTTTTAGGCCGGGGGAGATGCTGGGCAAAATCCTCCACCACAATCAGGTCGGGAACCCGACTCTGAAAAGCAGTGCGCAGAGCCAGCCGCCGCTCCTTACGATTCATCTTGAGAACGTAATCTCTGGGCTTCGGCCCAAAGATGACCCCCCCCTTACGCCACAGCGGGGAGCGATTGGAACCGGCACGAGCGCGTCCCGTTCCCTTCTGCCGCCAGGGTTTACGTCCACCCCCCCGAACTTCGGCGCGGGTCTTGGTGGAGGCATTTCCTTGACGGGCATTGGTGAGTTGGCGACACAGAGCCCGATGGACAATGTGAGCTGCGGTCGTCTCACTGGCAACGCGCAGATCTAGCGCCGCTTCCCCAACTTGTTCTCCCTGCCAATTTTGAACGACACAGTTGACCATGTTGCTTGCTCCTTATTGAGAACTCCCAACTTGCTTGGCAGGGACGATATTGAGGAGGGCACCAGGTTTCCCCGGAACGGCACCTTTGATCAGCAGTAAATTGCGATCGGCATCAATGCGGATCACGGTCAATTTACGTAGGGTGACCCGATCCCCCCCCAGACGTCCTGCCATCCGCTTGCCGGGATAAACTCGCCCTGGTGTAGTCCCCGCTCCGATGGAACCCGGTTGGCGGTGGTTTTTAGAACCATGGGACATCGGTCCTCGCCCAAAATTGTGGCGTTTTTGGTAACCTGCAAACCCTCGGCCAATGCTGGTTCCAATGACATCAACGCTCTGACCCGGCGTAAAGATGTCTGCTTTAATTTGCTGTCCGAGGGCAAAGGTCTCGGGATCATCGAGGCGATACTCCCGCAAATGCCGCATCGGTGGCGCACCAGACTTGGCGAGATGACCCAATTCAGGCTGATTTAGTGCCTTCTGGGACACTTCACTAAACCCCACTTGGACAGCAGCATAGCCTTCCTTCGATCGCGTCTTAATTTGTGTAACGGTACATGGCCCTGCCTGCACAACGGTGACTGGAATCGCCTTACCCGTCGCGTCAAACACCTGGGTCATACCAAGTTTTGTTCCCAGAATTCCCAAGGACACAGTAACTGGTCTCCTTAACTTAGACACCTCAAACATGGACTGCTAACAGCAAGTCCACGAACTATCCTGCCAATCCGCCTAGGGAATTAGCGTCAGACAATTAATTGTTGCTCTACGCAGCTAAACCTAGTAGGTTCACGAAGTTTCAGGTTACACTTCCTGAAAATACTGGCTAGAGATTAAAATCTCAACACCTACTGTTTTTGCCAGGACTTGAGTAGCAATCTACTCAGTATCCGGTTCACAAGTCAGCTTAGACAAACTCCAAAGGTTTGAGAGATTTGCTTCCGCTGCCTTGATTTTGGCGACAATTTAACAATATAAATGATTGTCCTAGGTTTGTCTATAGGTAGGGTTGATTTATTTTCTGGTATTTTGGGTCTTGGGAAGGGTTTGACGCCTAATCCTGAAATCGAAGGACAGCCAAGCAGCAACACAACGCACGAGGATGCAAGGGTTATGGCACTGATTGCGATCGGTAACCAATTTGTTCAGGATCTGGAAAAATCTCAAGCCTTAGGGTTGTATGTGCCCCTGGAAGGGGGATTTGAAGGACGGTATCGGCGGCGGCTCCGAGCCGCAGGCTACACCACCTTGGTCTTGACTGCCCGCGGGTTGGGGGATCTGTCGATGTATTTGATGGGAGTCCACGGGATTCGACCGCCCCACTTAGGCAAAAAGGATATTGGCCAAGGCGCGGCGGTGGGGGCACGCTATTTTGCCCCCCCGATTGTGCAACAACAGTTGGAGCATCTGCCCCCCACTGCTAAAGGGTTTGTGCTCTGGATCATTGAGGGATTTGTACTCTCAAATCAGGAGCTAGAATTTTTGAGTTTACTGCCCACACTGGAGCCTCGGGTGCGGGTGGTGGTTGAAGTGGGGGGCGATCGCACCCTGCGCTGGCTGCCCTTGAAAAACACCCTGATCGCTGCCTCCTGATCACTTTCCTTGCAAGCAAGCAGAGACAAGTTAGCATGGAGGGGTGACAGACTTCGATCTTCCTCTCCGGTCTCTGCAACAGGGACATTGGTTTAAGTTAATCTGTGGTGCCAGTTTTCAACATTTGCCAGCGGTGCGGAGTTTAACCCTGGCCTATGCCCTTGCTGGCGCTGACTGTATTGATGTGTCAGCCGATCCAGCGGTGGTAGCAGCGGCTCAATCTGCCCTTCAAGTCGCTCTTGAGTTGCGGCAACAGGCTCAGCAGCGAGGCTTTCTCGCCTCCGGCAAGCCGTGGCTTATGGTGAGCTTAAATGACGGGGAAGACCCGCACTTTCGCAAAGCAGCATTTGATCCAGCCACCTGTCCCCCGGATTGTTCCCGCCCCTGTGCAACCATCTGTCCGGCTCAAGCCATTGTCTTTCCAGTGGAGGGAGCGTCTGGGGTGATCGATCAGCGCTGCTATGGTTGTGGTCGCTGTTTACCGGTGTGTCCCCTCAACAAAATTATTACCCGATCCCACCATTCAACCCCCGCTGCGATCGCACCCTTGGTGCTGCAAATGGAGGTGGATGCCATTGAAATTCATACCCAGGTGGGTCGATTGTCAGCCTTTGAGCAACTCTGGCAGTCGCTCCAACCCTGGATTGGTCGGTTGCGATTGATGGCCATTAGTTGTCCCGACGGGGCAGGCTTGGTGGACTATCTATGGGCACTCTCCGAAATCATCTCTCCGCTGCCTTGCCCCCTGATTTGGCAAACCGACGGTCGTCCCATGAGCGGAGATATTGGTAAAGGTACGACCCATGCTGCCATCAAGCTTGGGGAAAAAGTCTTGGCAGCCAGACTACCGGGATATGTGCAATTAGCGGGGGGAACCAACCACTACACCGTGCCTAAACTAGCAGCCCTGGGGTTGCTGCGCCCGACTCCCCCCTATCCGTTCCTCCCCCCCGAACCTCGGATTGCCGGGATCGCCTACGGAAGTTATGCCCGCACCCTGTTGCTGCCCTATTTAGACACGCTAGAAAAATTTCCTGGGGAGGAAGCCGTAGGAAGTGTAATATCTACCCAAGTCCCTCGTACCCTGCCCCTCGAAACCGTGCCTGATCTGCTGTGGCAGATGGTGGCTGCCGCCCACTCACTGATTGCTCCCTTGAAAGCACTTACCCCCGACTCCTCTCGGTTGACACCGCAATCTGTGAACCTCTGAGCCGTATCTTCAGCAGTTGCCATGGCTGCTCACCATCGCTGCCGTTGTGAACCGAATCAGGCTTAACCTGTCACTCGTCCTTCCCCCAGACCCCGATGATGAGTTCTCACCCCCGCAACAGCTTTGATTCTGAAATAGACCCGCTTCCGTCTGAGGCCAATCCTGAGGCGCTGGCTGCCGCTGTCTCTACAACCGCGATCGCCGATGATCTCCGCAAGTTGTTTGAGATTCTCCCGGATGCAATTCGGGTGCCCCTAGAGCAACATTCCCTGCGCGATCAATTGATTGAGGTGGTGATGGATCTCGGGCGTCGTCCTGAAGCCCGTTTTCCCAGCCAAGCTGATTACCTTTTAGAGACCCCCGTCAGCCGCACCGATCTCCAGCATTGTATTGATCGGGTCGGTCACTTTAGTGGCGATAACCGGGCTGGGATTGAACAAACCCTGCACCGGATCAGCGCCATGCGCAATCGCACTGGCGACATTATTGGTCTCACCTGTCGGGTGGGACGGGCGGTGTTTGGCACCATTGGGATGATTCGGGATTTGGTAGAAACAGGGCAGTCCATTTTGATGCTGGGGCGACCCGGTGTGGGTAAAACCACCGCCCTGCGAGAAATTGCCCGGGTCTTGGCGGATGACCTCCAGAAGCGGGTTGTGATCATTGATACTTCCAACGAAATTGCTGGGGATGGAGATATTCCCCATCCAGCGATCGGACGCGCTCGCCGGATGCAGGTGGCTCGCCCGGAATTGCAGCATCAGGTGATGATCGAAGCCGTGGAAAATCACATGCCAGAAGTCATCGTCATTGATGAAATTGGCACGGAGCTAGAAGCCCTAGCAGCCCGCACCATTGCGGAACGGGGTGTTCAGCTTGTCGGCACCGCCCATGGCAATCGGATTGAAAATTTGATGAAAAATCCGACCCTTTCCGATCTAGTGGGTGGCATTCAATCCGTAACCCTGGGGGACGAAGAAGCAAGACGACGCGGCAGTCAGAAAACTGTGTTAGAGCGCAAAGCTCCACCGACGTTTGCGATCGCAGTGGAGATGCTGGAGCGCCAGCGTTGGGTGGTCCATGAACAGGTTGCAGACAGTGTTGACAGCCTGTTACGGGGACGGCAGCCCCATCCCCAGATCCGCACGGTGAGTGAAACCGGAAAAGTCGTGATCACCCATGAGTTATCCAGCCTGCCAGCAACTGAGAGCTTACCGGCGCAAACCCAGCAGCGGGGCACTTGGGCCAGTGGGGGTTGGCGCACCTCTGGGCAAATGCTGCCCCTGTCTCAAAAGCCGCATCTCGTTCCACCGCGATCGCCGAGGGCGGAGCCCTTGGGTAGCCATCCCCGTGGGGTTATGGAGGAACCTTCCTTTGAACAAATGCTGCAAGAATCGTTCTACCAGATGGAGCGGTTGGAACAGCCCAGTCATGGGAGTTTCAACGGTAGCGAGGGTCTGGGACTGGCTCCGAAGGAGGGGATGCCCCTGCATCTCTATCCCTATGCCGTCAGTCGCCATCAAATTGATCAAGTCATCCAGACCCTGCAACTGCCCTTGGTACTCACCAAAGATATGGACAGTGCTGATGTGATTTTAGCCCTGCGATCGCACGTTAAAAGTCATGCCAAACTGCGGCAGCTGGCAAAGAATCGTCAACTTCCCATCCACACCCTCAAGGCCAACACCATTCCCCAGATTGTCCGGGCACTGCGGCGGTTATTAAACCTAGATGACCCTCAGATGCCGGACGGAGAAGATGTGGGGCTGTTCATGAAGGGGGATAGTGAAGATGAAATGGAGGCTCTGGAAGAAGCCCGGCTAGCGGTGGAGCAAATTGTAATTCCCAAGGGGCAACCCGTGGAACTACTCCCCCGCTCTGCCAGTATCCGCAAAATGCAGCATGAACTCGTGGAGCACTATCACTTAGAATCTCGCAGTTTTGGGGATGAACCCAATCGGCGACTTCGCATCTACCCTGCGTGAGATCTGAGCATTAGTGCAGCGATTCCAGGAAAGTCTGCACTGTGCCACTGGGGCTGAGGACTAACCGAATGGTGGCGCTGTGGTTTCCGGGCAAAGGGGAGACAAAGGCTTCCCCAATCAGGGGCAGACCTGTGCGATCGACATAGGTGCCAGCGGCCTGCCCCAGGGGAGTAATTTGCTGAATACTGCCGTCGGGATTGAGGTTGAGTCGATACTCCAAGGTCTGAGTTAAACCCTCCGGGGGTGTCCAACGCTGCTGAAAATAGCTGCGAATTTCTGCCACCTGGGGAATGGTGTCAAAGGCGGTATTGGCAGCGCGATCGCGGCGTTCTGGGGCAGCGGTTACCCCTGATCCATCGGGCAAACTTGGGGGCATTGCCTGCTCGTTGCTGGCTCTGGGAATGATCACAATCCCAGGAGGGGCTGAGGAGATTGGGGGCAGATCCGGGGCAGCGGCGATCGCCCCGGCGGGGGGGGCGGTGGGAGCGGGGAGTTGGGCACGGGGGGCAAGGTCGTGGCGGCTAGCGGCTCACCGGCAGCCTCTGCAGCGGGAACGGGGGGTAACTGCTGGGGAGAAGTCGCCAGGGTTTTGGGGACGGGCAGGGTGGACAACGGCTTCCCTGCTGGCTGCTGGTTGGCACTGCCCACCGCTGGCACACTCACCAGTTGCATCGCCGGACGATTGACCCATTGCACGGCAACGGTGGTGAGACCGGCTGTGATCGCCGCGATCGCGGCGGTGCGGAGCCACTCTGGGGGCATCCGTAGGGAAGGCCAACGACGCTGTTCCAGGCGGGACTGGATTTCGGTTTCGTAGGCATCCAGCACCGTGGCTAAATCAAACAGTTGCAGGACAGTCAACCGCCAGACGCGCCCGGTGGCCTCTGTAGCCAGAACCCCTAGAAATAGATCGTGGGAGACCAGCCCTCGGGGTTGAAGGTAGATCTGATCGGAGAGCAGTTCCGAGGGTCGATCCGGTTCGCTGAGACTGGGAATCGGCACGGGTGAGGTTGGCAGTTCTGTCAGCCCCTCGGCACTGCCGGGACGATGGACAACCGGAGGTTGCCCTACCCCCTTCAGATCTGACTGACAACGGTTGCCGCTCACGGGGGGAGGGCTGGGGGAGGCATCTGGCTGCTAATGGCTGACAGCCTGGCTGGAGGCAGCAGTGGGTGGGCGAGTAAGGTCTGAACATAGGTTTCAACAGCCCTATGTAACGCGGTGAGCTGGGGGCGATCGCCTTGCAGCACCAGTGCCTGATCCCCAGGGAGACGGGGATCGTCCAAGCTGAGTTGGAAGACAATCTCCTGGAACCGGGGACGCTTGACCCAGCGAGACAGCAGGGATTGCGAGGCATTGATTTCCAGGATCCAGGAAGGCGAGAGATAGTGGCGCACAGTTGGGGGAGGCAGGGACATGGCAGCTAGGTTGCAGGGGGGGCAGCAGTGGATAGAAACCATGGTTAGGGAGTGGAGCGCTCCAAGAGAGCCAGCCAGAAGTGACGCGGCCCACTGGCAGCGCTGTAGAACAGTAAGTCAATCAGCAGCTTCAGGGCGAGGTGGGACAGCACCTCGGGGGAGGTCTCATCTCCAGCGGCCATCCGTTCTTGATAGAGATCACAGAAGCAATCCAAATAGTCTCCCAGGAGCGCTGACTGGTGGGGTTCTCGGTTTTGTTCAGTCAGCTGTTCCAGTAGGGCAACTGCCCGACGAATCAGCTCTTGATGCTGTTGAGCCAGATAACAACTGATCAGCACCAGCGATCGCGCCTCATCCACATCCAGTTTTTTGCGCCCCCCCTGACCTTTGCGGAGCGGACTGGCCTGGCGCAACCGCCACAACGCCACGCGGTCGGCAATCATCTGATCCAGATCCAGATCTGCCGCTGCCTGGAGAATTGCCTCAGAACCAATATCTGCCAGCGCTTCCAAGGCCAACAGCACCAGATCCAATTGGGCTTTGATACTCTCCAACTGGGCTGGATCAGACTGAGGAACTAGGGGTTGCCGGGACAAAACAGAAACCGTTGAGTTCACAAACGAGGCCATGGGTTCGAGGGCAATGGACCAGACGCTCCGTTGCCATTGTAGTGGCTAATGCAGATGGACGATGGTCACCCCTGCACCGCCCATCGCTGGGGCTGCTAATTCAAAGTGATCCACTAGGGGATGCTGTTGTAAAAAGGCATGAATGCCTTGACGCAGCCGACCCCGTTCCATGGCCATGAATTACCCACAGGCTTCCTGAAGCCGTTGCTAGGGCGTTGTCTAGCGCCAATTCTGCATCGGCAACCCGACTGCCGCGTAGATCCAGGGTATTGCGGCTGGTACGAATGGATAGCTCAACGGACTCGGGGGTCGGGGGGGGTGGGTTCAGCCTTGCCGTGGGGGGGGCGCACCGAGGTAGCACTCATCCATGATGGCTGGGGCAGGCGGGGCTTCTGACCGTCTAGGGATTCGATGTCAGCGAGGGGGAGGGTCATTTTCATGAAGCCAAACCGCACGGTTAGCTCATCGTTACCCTCCATCCTCAGTACCTCGGCCACCTGACCCAGTCGCGGAATCCGTACCCGATCGCCCACGTGAGGCCGAAAGTCTGGCGGTGGTGGTGGCTGCTGCTGTTGAGGAGGGAGATGGCGATCGCCAATGGCTTGGAGGGCGGCGGTGGCCTGTTGGGCATCCTGAGCCGTGGCGGTGCCTTTTTGTAACTGGCGAATTACCTGGGCAATTTCTTGGCGGGCTTGGGCGATCGCCGCATGCACGGCCTGCTCCTGAGCCATCTTTAACTCCCGTTCCCGCGCTTGCAACCGCGCTGCTCGCTCGGTGAGTTCTTGGTGGAGTTGCTCGGTTTGGCTGAGGAGTTGACTGGCAGCCTGGGCCTTATGTTCCTGCTGACGGCGCTGGGACTCTAAGCCCGCAATCACTTGATTGATGGTTTCCGAGCCTCCCCCCAGATGGGCTTGGGCTTGGTCAATAATCTCAGCGGCTAAACCCAGGCGGCGGGCGATCGCTAGGGCATTGGAACGGCCTGGAATCCCCCAGAGCAGTCGATAGGTGGGGGATAGCGTTAGATCATCAAACTCCACCGAAGCATTTTCAAAGCGGGTATCCTGATATTTCAGGGCTTTTAGTTCCCCAAAATGGGTGGTTGCCACCGTGAGTCGCGCTTGGGACGCCAGATGGTACAGCAGGGCTGTTGCTAGGGCACTGCCTTCTGTGGGGTCGGTGCCAGCCCCGACTTCATCCAACAACACCAAGGATGCGGGGGTGAGGGCTGCCAGAATCCGCACAATGCGGCGTATGTGCCCGGAAAAGGTGGACAGGCTTTGCTCCAGGGACTGCTCATCCCCAATGTCGGCTAATACCTGATCAAACCACGGCACTTCCACCGGCTCCCGGGCGGGGACAAATAACCCCACCTTGGCCATTAACACCCCCAATCCCAGGGTCTTGAGGGTCACGGTTTTACCGCCGGTGTTGGGGCCTGTCATAGCAATCACCCGCAACTGGGGTTGAATGATCACATCAATGGGTACCACCGGGTGACTCTGTTCGTTCAGCTGCTGCCAGTGCAACAGGGGATGGCGGAGTTGTCGCAGGGTCAACAAGGGGGATGTCAGATCGTCATCGGTGACAAATCGGGGGGGATTCGCTGCCAGCCACAAACTATAGCGAGCCCGAGCGGTGGCTAAGTCTAGGGCCGTGGCGATCGCCAACAGAGCTTCTAAGTCAGGTTGGACTGCTGCTACCTTTGCCGTCAAAGTACTGCGAATGGCCTCCGATTCAGCCGCTTCCTGCTGCCGCAGTTGCCGTAGCTGATTGTTAACGTTCACCGTGGCGTGGGGTTCCACATACAGGGTGGCTCCACTCATGGAGGTGTCATGGACAATCCCAGGAACTAGATCTCGATGGGTGGCTTTGACTGGAATCACAAACCGTTCGGCCCGCTGGGTGATGAGGGATTCCTGAATCGCATTGGCCTGCCGTTGCAGCAACCGTTGCAGCAGCTCATAGACCCGCTCCCGACCCTGGCGTTGCTGCTCGCGAATCCCCGCTAATTTTGAACTAGCACGGTCGGTCACCTCCCCACGCTCGTCAATGCAGTGATAAATCTCCTGCTCCAGTTCGGGATAGGTGCGCAGATCCGCCACGAGGGTGGTCAACCCAGGACAGTCCGGTTGGCTATCAATCACCCGCCGGAGTTGGCGCACCCCTGCCAGGGTGGTGGCAATGGCAAACAGTGCCATCCCGGACAGGGTTCCCCGCCGTTGCGCTCGCTCCAGGGATTCCCCAATGTCCTCAATGCCCTCAAAGCTCAAACAGGTTTTCAAGCGTGTTTCCAGGTTGTAGACCTCTTGGGTCTGATCCAGGAGGTACTGACTCTCGGCCTGGGTCGGGGGAATCGGCAGGTGTCGAGCGGCGATCGCCCCCAGTTTGGTACTGGCAAAGGTGGCTAAATGCTGGCATAGCCGGGGCCATTCCAGCAGTTCCAGGGTTTCCGTTTCGATCAAATCAGTCTGCCTCAACTGCAAGGGGCACCACTGCGGTTACCACCGCCAATGGTTCATAGAGATACTCAAAGGCATTGCCATCCGGATCTTGCCCATAGAAGGAAGCGGTGCCATCCCGATGCTGCAAAATCGGACTCACAGGAATGCCAGCGCCCTGGAGTTGGGTGTGGGAGAGGGTCAGTTCGGCGCGATCGCTGAAGACAAACCCAAAGTGTGCCCTTGCTTGGGCATAGCTAGGACTCAAAAGCGCCAATCCATCGTCCCCAGCTTTCAGGTAAGCCCAGTCCTGATCCTGCCACACCAAATCCAGTCCCAGGTCTTGGTAGAACTGGGCGGCTCGTGCCACATCCTCTACACAGATCGCCACATGCCCCAAGCGTTTCAGTTTCATCCTGCTTTGATTACCATGGGTCTCTTGCATCCATTCTAGAGAAGTTTCCGGCCATCTCCAGTCCCCTCCCCGGAAGGGGCGGTAATCGTCAATAGGGTAACGGGATTGAGGGGACTCCACCGCGTTAAGGCAGCCAGGGGGATGGCGCGGGCAATCTGCACCTGTAGCAACCGCTGTTGCCACCCAGCCAGGGACAACTCACTGGATTGAAACCAGGTCAGAGCTTGATGCAGATGCTCCAGGGTTGCCAGTGCCAGCACGATCACGCCCTGGGGTTTGAGCCGCTGGGGGGCGATCGCCAACATCGATGGTAAATTGCCGCCGCTACCACCAATAAAAATCCGGTCGGGGTCAGGCAGCAATTGCAAGGCTGCGGGAGCCTCCCCTGGGCAGACTGTGACGTTGTTGACCTGGAATCGCTGACAGTTTTGCTGAATCAGGGTAACGCCGATGGCGGTTTTTTCAATGGCATAGACCTGAGCCGTGGGCACAAGGCGAGCGACTTCGATTGCCACCGAGCCAGTGCCGGCTCCCACATCCCAGACCACCTGCTGGGGTTGCAGCGCTAATTCTGCCAGAATCAGGGTACGAATTTCGCGTTTGCTGATCAGTCCCGGCTGATCGGGGAAATTCAAAAAATAGGGATCGGGCAGCCCCAGTAAGGGCAATTCATCCGGGGGAGGGATCGCCCCAGATTCAACCCCTAGCAGTACCACAACGTTCAGCGGCACCAAGTCAGCGGCTGAGTGGGCTGCGAGTTCAACGGGGCTGAAGCACTGCAGGTGTTCATCCGGGCCGCCGAGGTTCTCACACACCCAGCAGTGGTAAGCCTGGGATAAATCCAGGGTTAGAAGTAACTGGGCGATCGCCCTCGGGGTATGGGTGGGGTCGGTGAGTACCGCAATTTTGCCATGGCGCTGCTGCAAAGCCTGAATCAAGGCCTGCGGCGATCGCCCATGGACACTCAAGACCTGGGCATCTTGCCAGGGAACCTTGATGCGGTTAAAGGCCAGTTGCACGGCACTGAGGTGGGGGTAAAAGCTGAGGGAGTCTGGGGGGAGTGCCGCCAGTAATAAACGCCCCAAACCGAAAATAAAGGGTCCCCCGAGGTCAGAATGACAATCCGCTGCGTTGCCGATGCCTCAACCGTCAACCGCTGCCGTAACGCTGCGATCACCAGGGTGAGATCCGTTAAAACCAGCCGCTCTGCCGGATGCTGGGGGAAGTAACTCAAATGACGCGGACTGCCCACTAACACCGTAGCGCTGGTAACCAGCTGCTGCACGGTTGCCGTTAATCCCGCCGATCCGTCTAAGCCAATGCCCACCACATGGATCGGGGTCATCGGAGAGCTTCCCAAGCCAGCACCAACAGGGCATTGACGATCGCCGCTGCCACGGGGGAACCGCCCTTGCGTCCCGTGACACGAATCTGAGGCACTGCCAGTTGAGCCAGGGCTGCTTTCGATTCCAGCACTGCAATAAACCCCACGGGGACTCCAATGACACTCACGCCTTGGGGGCGGTCTTGTAGTTCAGCACACAGCGCTAGGAGGGCTGTTGGAGCATTGCCAATCACATAGATTGCCTCCGGCACCGTTTGCAAACATTGCAAGATCCCGGTTTCCGTGCGAGTTCGCCCCGGCAGCGGAGCCGACACCTGCTCGATGGCACTGATCAAGGGGTTGCCAAAGGTTTGAGCAACCATACTACTAATGCCCTGTTTGACCATGGTGACATCCGTGACGATGGGAATTCCTTGGGCTAACTGGCGAATCATGGTGGCGATCGCCCCAGGACTGAAGCGAATCAGGTGTTGGAAGTCAAAATCAGCAGTACTGTGAATCACCCGCCGGACAACGGCATACTCTTGGGGACTGAGGCTATGCGCCCCGATCTCTTGATCAATGACGGCAAAGCTTTGTTGCAGAATCGGATGGTGAACTAAGGTCATGGATGCGGGGTAGGGCAAGGGAGAGACACCACGGCCTTAAAACTCCAACACTGGCCAGTCAGGTTGCCGATGATAGTTGGTCATGTCCTCAAACCTTCGCAGCTCAGCCCGGTGAACCGCCAGCACCTGGGGGGCATCTAACCACTGCTGGTTCAAGGTTTCCAGAAGGTCGCAAAATTGGAACCGATCAAAATCGGGGGAGATATCCACAAAATATCCCAGGGTAATATGGGCGGTGAAGCCATACTGCTGCTCAATTCCCAGCGCCATCAAGCCTGGATCTTGGTAGAGCGATCGCCGCAACTTCGTCATCCGGGTGTAGGCATCCTCATCCGTTGGCACGAGACAAACCGCTAAGGCTCTGGGCATGAGAATCAACCCCAATACCTGCATCCCCAGAGGCTGCTGTTGCCCCAGCAGGGGTTGACTCTGCTGAAAAACTGTCGGTGATTGTCCCCTGGAGTTGGGCTTCAAACCCTGGGTTCTCTGTGGTGGCATGCAAAAAGGCACTGTCCCAAATCAGATCGGCCAAGGTGAGATGGAAGCTCTCGGGGGGTAACCGCTGCCATGAACCCAGGCATCAGCTGCTGAAGTAATTGTTGTTGGCAGACTTGCAAACTTTGGTAGATCAAGTCATTTTCAGGATCTTCACTCCAGGGTGGTGTAATCACGGTATAGCCAGGAAATGGTAACGCCTCCAGCTTCCCTGGTATAGACTGCCGATATTTGGGGGACTCCTGGAGATGCTGGATCTGCGATCTATAGGTATCTACCAGGGTCATCCGCGTGACACGATTTAGGTAGATCTGATAACTCTCGTCCAATCTCGATTACCTCGTTAGGTGTGCTCTATGCCAATTTACCTCTACTGGGGAGAGGATGAGTTTGCGATCGCCCAGGCAGCGAGCGCCCTGCAAACTCAATATCTTGACCCGCAATGGGCGAGCTTTAACTATGATAAGGTGATCCCCGACCAGGCCGATGGGGTGATTCAAGGATTGAACCTGGCAATGACCCCGGTGTTTGGCGTTGGCTGTCGGCTAGTTTGGTTGGTAGACACTACCCTAACGCAACAATGTTCGGAACCTCTGCTGGCTGAGCTAGAGCGCACCCTGCCTGTCTTACCAGAGACCTCAGTGGTGCTCCTCACCAGTCGCAATAAGCCAGATGGTCGGCTCAAGTCTACGAAACTCCTCCAGAAGTGGGCTAACATTCGGGAGTTTTCTCTGATTCCCCCCTGGAAAACCGATCTCCTGCTCCAGCAAGTCCGGCAGGTTGCCCAAGAAACGGGGGTCAAACTCACCACGGCGGGGGCTGAACTCCTAGCTCAAGCAGTCGGTAACAACACGCGGCAATTATTTTGTGAACTCGAGAAACTCCGTCTCTATAGTGGGGAGCAGCGGGGTCAGACCACTCCGCCCTTGGATGCAGCCGTGATTGCCTCCCTGGTGATCGTGAATACCCAGAGTAGCTTGCAATTAGCAGCTGCTATTCGTCAGCGGCAGACCGCCCAGGCTTTAGAATTAGTCATAGATTTGATCAATCGCAATGAACCTGCCCTCAGAATTGTCGCCACCCTTGTCGGACAGTTTCGCATCTGGTTGTGGGTGAAGCTCATGGTTGAAAGTGGAGTCCGGGATGAGGCTGAGATTGCAAGGGCTGCCGAAGTCAGCAATCCCAAACGCATCTATTTCCTGCAACAGGAGGTGAAGCCGTTGTCGTTGCGACGACTGCGGCGAACGCTAGGTTTGTTGTTAGATCTGGAAACTAGACTCAAGCAGGGGGCTGAGGAGGTTTCGACCCTCCAGACCAAGATCATTGAATTGTGTCAGTGAGCGGCTCCGGCATCCGCATCAGGAGCAGCGATCACCCTAGAAGCGAGATCTGGTGATTCCCTGATCTGGAACTTCTTCCCTCGAAAATAGTTCAGAGTAATTCAGGTCCACCTTGATTCCGGGTTTGTGTTGGGTCAACGAAACAAAACTATGACAAACTCTCTGCACCATGCCTTCAGACGTAACCTGAATCGGGTGCTTGCACGGTCGCTAGTGGTAGGGGCGATCGTCACCGCAGGGATTTTGGGAGGGATCGTACCCAGTTGGACTGGAACGTCCTACAAACTGGCACTGAGTTCTCTGGCCGCTGCTCAGACCTTCAGTGACAGTGAAATTACCAACTATGCCAGAGCCGTGCTGGCGATTGAACCTGTGAGGCAGGCAGCTTTTAATGAAATTAAGCGCACCGTCAGTGCTGGTGACTTATCGTCTGTTGTGTGTAATCGCCAAGCAGGTATTGCCCGATTACCTCGCAGCATTCGTCGGGTTGTGGTTGATTATTGTCGCCAGTCTAAGACCATTGTCGAAAGCTATGGACTGACCCCTTCCCGGTTTAACGAGATTACCCTCAAGATCCGCAACGATCAGGAACTCCAGCAATTGGTGCAGCGAGAATTACTCCGCCTCCAGCGCAATCGCTGAGACGCAATCTAGCCCCCCCTCAACTCAGCCCTCAGCGACGTACTTTACCAGTGAAACCAGCAGCCTTAAATTGTTCTAGCTGTAGTGGCGTCGGTTGACTTTCTGGCACCGAGATTCTTAACTCAAATTCCCCTTCACCCGGAGGTATCGTTTCGATGGCACCTAAGCGAGTGCGGTTCTGCATCACAGGGTTGCCATTGGCATCATAAATCCGCCCAAAGATATCCGCGTTATAAATGACTTTGCCAGAGGGATTCAGGGTTTTGCCCGTGACAATGTAGCAGTGAGCAGCCATCAAGACCCCACCACTGTCAACTGCTCCCTCCCCAACATCAGCTGGGCATTCGTGATAGGAAAGGTTAGACAGCTTGATTTGGGTCAGGGCTAGGGCATCGGGAGGTAACACAGCACTGCACATCCACAGGAGGATGCCGATCAGGAAAATCGTCACGGCTCGCAATCCCATAGATGCCCTCAACGGTAAGTCGATCAAGATGGTGGCTATATCACTAGCCTCAGCTCCACTCTAGCAAACTATCGTGCTGGTCAGGCCAGCTAAGAATACGCAACTGGATGGGGAGCAGTTTAACCAACGGTTTTAAGATGCCGTTCCAGGGCTTGACGCATCACGGCGATGGGCACGGGTTGCCCCAACCAGCTTTCTAAGGCAATGGCTCCCTGCTGGACGAGCATTTCCAGGCCATCGAGGGCGATCGCCCCCCGTTGTTGTGCCAGTTCCAGGAAGCGGGTGGGTCGGGGGGTATAAATTAAGTCGTAGGCGATCGCCCCAGGGCGTAAATCTGCCAATGCTGTCTCGGTAACCGGGGAGGCTTGCACCTGGGGATACATGCCGATGGGTGTGGTATTCACCAGCAGGTTGGCCTGGGGAATTAAGGGGGGGAAATCAGCCCATAGACAGGTTTGTATCGGCGTTGCCAGTGCCGTGTTGTCCCAACTTTGGCGAAGGGCCTCCAGCTTTTGGGGATCTCTGCCGACGACCCAGATGCTCCTACAGCCCAACTGGGCACAGCCTGCGACCACAGCTCGGGCAGCCCCCCCATTACCCAGAATGACGGCAACCCGCTGGCTCCAGTCCCAGGGATAGGCTCGCAGGGGTGCTAAGAATCCGGCCATATCTGTATTGGTTCCCACCCATCCCTGGTCAGTCCATTGCACCATATTCACCGCACCAATGGCACGAGCTGTCTCTGAAACCTCGGTCAATAACGGTACAATCGCCTGTTTATGGGGAATGGTGACGCTGAAACCCTGAACTCCTATCACTGCCAAACCGGCGATCGCCACCCGCAGATCCGCAGCCCGAATCGGGAAGGGTAAATAGGCATAATCTAGGCCCATGGCTGCCAGGGCGGCATTGTGCATCACCGGGGAAAGGGAATGCCCAATGGGATCGCCAATCACCCCTAGTAATTTGGTCTGACCTGTAATCATGGTGCGCTCCTCCGTCTGTGCTTGGGCCTAAGATCTTGCTTTCACGATCTCATAGGAATGGCGAGCGACCAATAGTCTCCCAGGGGCACCCCCCAGAGTTTGGTAAAATCAATCGGAATTTAAGTCGATTGAAACTTTGCTAGCAGCCTTACTTTACGGTTCCGAAGATCTCCGCCTAGAAACCGTCCCCGACCCCACCCCCGCCCCTGGAGAAGTGGTGATTCAGGTCACAACTGCCACCACCTGCGGTACCGATCTCAAGGTGTGGCGTCGCGGCGGCCATGCCAAGATGCTGAAGCCCCCCACCCTGTTTGGCCATGAAGCTGTGGGGCGCATTGTCGCCCTAGGGGCAGGGGTGACGGATTGGCGGGTGGGTGATCGCGTAGTTGCCAATAATTCGGCACCCTGTTTGCGCTGGTTTTTTCTGCCAGCGTCAGGAGTTTTCCCTCTGTACGCACCTATGTTTCAACAATGGCACCTTTGCCGAATACTTGAAAATTCCAGCGGCGATCGTGGCCCAAAATCTGCTGCCCATTCCCCCAGGGTTACCCGATGAACTGGCGGCCATGACCGAACCCCTTGCCTGTGTCTTGCACGGTGTGGCCCGTTCCCAACTGCAACGGGGGCATGAGGGCGAATTGCGGCAACGGGTTGTCGTGATTGGCGATGGGGCTATTGGCTTGATGTTTGTCGCCGCATTGCAAGCCTATCGGGTAGATGTGTTGCTGTGCGGGGGCAATCACCAACGGCTTGCCATTGGTCACCAGTTTGGTGCCACCCAGATCCTGAACCATCATCAGATGACGGATCTGCCAGCGTTTGTCAAAGACTGGGGCGAAGGTTGGGGGGCCGATGTGGTCATTGAAGCCACGGGAGTTCCAGCGGTCTGGGAAGCCGCGATCGCCTGTGCGCGGCCGGGGGCGATCGTCAACCTGTTCGGTGGCTGCCCTCGGGATACGACGATCACTGTGAATACAGAGCAGTTGCACTATGGGGAGTTGACCCTGAAAGGCGTTTTCCATAACACCCCCTTCCATGTGCGATCGGCCTTAGCGTTGCTGGCGAGTCGCCAGATTGCCTTTGAGAACTTGATCAGTGATCACCAACCGCTACAGGCATTAGAGCAAGTATTTCAAGCCATGAAGCAGCGGCGGGCGATCAAGGTTGCCATTCATCCCTGAACCCTCAACGGTTTGGGTTCCCACCATCGATGGGTGAAATCATGCATTCATTTCTGGGGATGGAGCTTGGGTTACTGCAAGCGTTCCCTCAGGTGATCGCCCACTCGTAACGCATTTGCAATCACCGTCAAAGCAGGGCTAACACTGGCATTGGAGGGAAAGAAACTACTATCGACCACGTAAAGATTATCCAGATCATGGGCACGGCAGTTGGGGTCGAGGACGGAAGTGGCCGGATCATCGCCAAAGCGACAGGTGCCACACTGGTTTGCCATCACCTGAATCGGTACCTCCCCCCGAGGATGCATCACTCCCTGCTGAAACCCATCCAGATCCTTTTCAATGGCTTTTAACACATCAGTCCAGCGATAAATTAAGCGATCGTGGGCCTCACTGTTGTTAGGAGTGTAGTCCACAAACAATTTATCCCCTTCAAACCGCACACGGTTATTGGGATCGGGCAAATCCTCGGTCTGTGCCCACCAGCCTATGGATCGGGTTGCTAACTGCTTTAACCCAAAACCGGGCATAAATTTTGCCATGACCGAAAACAGCGGCGGGGCTTCGGCAAAAATCACATCGGCGAGCAGCCCCCCGGAATTGTGAATGTGCCCCATGGGATAAGGAAAATCGGCATCCCCCCAATAGAAATCATTGACACAGACGGTCTTGTGAAAGGCTCCCGAATTGGCTTTGGTACTCAGTTGCACCACCACGGTCATCAAGCTTTTCATCAAATGACGCCCGACCAAATCGGAACTGTTGGCTAAGCCATGGGGGTGGCGATCGCTCACCGAGCGTAACAGCAACGCCGCTGAGTTCACTGCACCACAGGCCAGCACCACAATATCTGCCAGAAACAGGTAGGCTTGTCCACCGATCTCCGCTTCTACCCCTTTCACCACCCGACCCGATGGATTGGTGTGGAGACAAACCACCTTCGCCCCGGTTTTCAGGGTGACATTGGCATGGGTGAGGGCGGGGACAATACCACTGACCTCGGAATCGTTGGTTGGATCGTCCTCCTGGCGGGTAAGACCTAAGGGCAGGGGAGAGGGATGAAGACCTTGCTGGGCGATCGCCCCATAGATTTCGGCAATTTGAGGAACCTGAGCCACGGGTGGAAAAGGATATGCAGCGCTCCGGGGAGGTTCGGTGGGTTCGCAGTTCGCCTGACCGTGAACGTTGTAAAGGACTTCGGCTTCGGTGTAGTAAGGCTCAAAGTCTGAATATTTCAAACACCACTCAGGGGAGATGCCAGCTTGGTGATTGACCGCCTCAAAGTCCCGCTCCCGGAATCTCAGCAAAGCCGCCCCATAGATTTTGGTATTGCCGCCGATCGCATAATTGGTTTGGGGAGAAAACGGCTCTCCAGCACTGTCGTACCACTGCTCCGGCGCATGATAGCGTTCGCGCTTGAATATATCGACGTTACTGCGATTCTGCTCCTCTAGGGGCATAAAATCCCCCCGCTCCAGAATTAAGATCTTTTTCCCCGTGGGAGCCAGTTTAGCGGCGAGGGTACCGCCCCCCGCGCCTGTACCCACAATAATTAGATCGTAGGATTGGTCATCAATAATCATGACGTTCCCTCACTGCCAGACATAGATCAGCACAAACAAGATAATCCAGATCACATCCACAAAGTGCCAGAAGATGGAGGTCGCCGCCACCCCAAATTCGCCCTTGTCGTAGTTTCCAGGAATCAGCGATCGCCCCAACATGATCCCCTGCAACAGCACCCCCGTCAGGACATGCAGACCGTGAAATCCAGTCAGTAAATAAAACGTGCCGCCAAAGAGACCGTCGGTAAAGCCAAAGGGGAGGCTACGCCATTCCACCGCTTGACCATACAGGAAATAACTCCCCATCGCCATGGTCAACAGCCAGAAGGCTCGGAAGCCCCAGAGATTTTTGGCATGGAGAAAGCGTTCAGCAATGTAGATCACAAAACTACTGGAAACCAGCACCACCGTGTTGATGGCAGGGTCGTGAATTTCCAAGCCAGTGACATCGGGGGGGAGCCAGTCTAGGGCTGTGGTTTTGTAGACAATATATCCGGTAAAAAAGCTGAGGAAAATCACACTTTCGGACAACAGGAAGACAATGAAGCCAAACATGCTGTTGCCCGCTTCATCGTGGTTGTGTTCCGGCGACCCATGGCTCTCTACAGGATGACTAGAGATCCCCGAAATATCAAGAATGGGATCGATTTCAGTGGGATTCATGGGCGACCTCCAAGGCATCTGGGTTGGCGACGAGGGCTTCTGATTTACCGTAGCCGTAGGGTTCAGCAATCACGATCGGCAGTGCTTCAAAGTTTTCCACCGTTCGGGGGGGAGGAAAGCAACCATTCCAGCCCGATCGCCCGCCAGGGATTGTTAGGGGCTTTTTCGCCCTGTATCCAAGAACCAATCATATTCAGCAGGAAGGGTAGGGTAGATATCCCTAAGAGAAACGCCCCCAGACTGGCAATCACATTCCAAAAAGCAAATTCAGGATCGTAGGAGGCAACGCGCCGGGGCATTCCCTGCAATCCCAGGGGATGCATGGGGAAAAAGTTGAGGTTGGTGCCTAGGAAGGTCAGGGCAAAGTGCAGCTTGCCCAATCCTTCGGAATACATGCGTCCCGTCATTTTAGGGAACCAGTGGTACAGCGCTGCATACATGCCCATGACCACAGCACCGTAGATCACGTAGTGAAAGTGCCCAACGACAAAGTAGGTATTATTGACATGAATGTCAATCGGCACAGCTGCCAGCATAATCCCAGTGATGCCTGCAAACACAAACATCGTCAAGCCACCCAGGGCAAACAGCATCGGCGTATTCAGACGCAATTTGCCGCCCCACACCGTTGCTACCCAGGCAAAAACCTTAATCCCCGTGGGCACGGAAATCAACATTGTGGTGGCCATAAACACCATCCGCATCCAACCGGGGGTGCCGCTAGCAAACATGTGATGAACCCAGACTATCCCGCTTAATCCTGTAATCACCAGCGAAGAGATGGCTACAACCTTGTAGCCAAACAGGGGCTTACGGGCATAGACCGGTAGCACTTCCGAGAACACCCCAAAGATGGGCAGGATGATCACGTACACGGCTGGGTGGGAGTAGAACCAGAAGAAATGCTGAAATAGCACCGGATCACCCCCCTTCGCCGGATCAAAAAAAACTCGTGCCGACGGTGAGATCGAGCAGCAACATCACAGCTCCTGCCGTCAGGGCAGGTAAGCCAAATAATTGAATAATTTGCGCCGCCAACACCGTCCAGACAAACACAGGCATGCGAAACCAGGTCATCCCCGGTGCCCGCATCTTCACAATCGTGGTGACAAAGTTAACGGCTCCCATAATCGAGGAGACGCCGGAGATGGCGACCGCC
Organism: Neosynechococcus sphagnicola sy1; assembly: GCF_000775285.1. Lineage (NCBI taxonomy): Bacteria > Bacillati > Cyanobacteriota > Cyanophyceae > Neosynechococcales > Neosynechococcaceae > Neosynechococcus > Neosynechococcus sphagnicola. The sequence continues at coordinate 201,540 of NZ_JJML01000016.1, forward strand.
AATATCCACAACACTTGCCCGTTGATCAGATTACCGGTGGGATTTTGGAGGCTCACCGGAGGGTATGCCCACCAACCCGATTGGGAAGGGCCGCCGGGAACCCAGAAGCTGGCCATCAGGATTACCCCAAACACCGGTACCATCCAAAACGCGGCTGCATTCAAGCGGGGAAAAGCCATATCCTTAGCGCCAATCATCAAGGGCACCAGATAGTTAGAGAGTCCCACCAGGGACGGGAAGGTCCAGAGGAACAACATAACAGTGCCATGCATGGTGAACATGGCATTGTAAATGGCGCGATCGAGGAGATCGGCTTCGGGGGTGATCAGCTCACCGCGAATGATCATGGCGAAAATGCCGCCAATCAAAAAGAAAACGAAGGAGGTGACCAAATACTGAATGCCGATCACCTTATGATCAGTGCTGAAACTAAAGAATCGCTTCCAGTTAGGGGGTGCACCAGGGAGGGGTGGGTCGATCGGGGGCATCGCTTCCACAGAAAGATTTGTCATAGCTGCCTCCTTTGACCGCTAGGGAGATTTGCCGAAATATGGCTGGGGGCATTGACCAAGGGAGGAGGAGCTGGTTCAACCGTTTTCCAGCCAGCACTGAGATTTTTTTTGGCCCGATGGAATTCATCAAACGCCCGGTTATAGGCCAGGACGGGAGGATGGGCAGCGGCATCCGCTAGCCATTGCTGATACGCCTCGGAGGACTCCACCACCACATCTGTTTGCATGGCGGCGAAATAGGTGCCGCTGTACTGGGAATCCCGCAATCGATACCGTCCTTCCCGAATTGGGGTAAATTCAAAATCAATCACCCGACCGGGGATGATGTCTTGCTTGATCCGAAAAGCGGGGACAAAGAAGCCATGGAGTACATCCTCCGATTGCAATACCAGTTTTACCCGCTGGTTATTGGGTAGATGTAGTTCTGTACTGGTGACGTTTTGATCGGGATATCGAAATTCCCACACCCACTGGCGAGCATGAACTTCGATGGGATGCATCGGTGCGATCGCTGCCCCCGCCGCATCCTCTAAGGGAGCCGCGACGGCTGTTGCCATCCCCCTGCTCTGGGTCTGGAGATGGACATGCTCCATCGGCCCTAAGATCGACATTTGGTCATAAATCTGATAGCTATAGCCCGCAATCCAGATCACCAGCACCAAGGGAATTGCCGTCCACACGACTTCCAGGGTGACATTGCCTTCCATCGGGGGACCATCGCTGGTGTCGTACTTGCCCGCCTGCTGAAATAGCATCGAGTAGGTCAGGGTTCCCACAACCCCGAGAAATATAAAGGTTCCCAGGGTTACCAGAACGCTAAATAACCGATCAATCAACAGGGCTTCCAGAGAGGCTTGGGGCGGGAACCAGCCATAGGCTTGCTGTCCCATCCACAGGCTGATCAGTGCAAGGGCGATCGCGATTCCCCCCAAAATCAAGATGATGCGAATCTTCAAGGGATACCTCACTTCAACAGCAAATTCGGATTCTCTCCCAGGCGCAACAGGCGATCGGCAGTGATATGCACCCCAAATTCCGCTGCTAGTTGCGCCCCCAGCGTCCCGTGAATGAACATCAGGGCAAAAATCCCCAGTCCTGCCAGGAGGTAGAGCCATTGTACCTGCTGCGCCATATCTTTACGCCAGAGAAACCGTTGGAACCCTCGCCATACAGCCATCGCAACGATCAACAACAACAACACTACCCCTCCGACTCCGTGCCAAAGCATGGTTTCCATTGCCTGCAATCCCCAGGCGCTTTTGACATCGGCGGGGGGGTCTGCCAGCATTACTTCGTAGAAGCCCGCCCCTACGGTGAAGAAGGTAATGACAGCAGCGGCAAGCATGTTGTACCAGCCCACATCGAAGAAGTTCGATCGGGTCGCAGGGATTGCCAGAAATTTGAAGATCGGTTTTTGCAGAGGGAATAGGACTCCGACAATATCAAAGCCGATCGCCACAATGAATAAACCCAGTGTCAAATGCACCAAATTGGGATGAATCGGCAGGGCATAGGGTAAACCATTAGCACCTAATTGTCCTCTCAGTTGATCGATTAAATCAGAACTCATTGCAACAACCCTTTCCTCACCGCTTCAACGACTGGAACCGTATGGAGCCCATAGACCCAGACCAAGACGTCCCCTAGATATACCTGAAAAAATACCAGTCCGGTTAGCAGTATACCGACGACCAAAAACGGTAGGGGCAATGTTTTTGGATCACGGGAACGTAACACATAGCGCCATGCCGTGACGGCTGTAATAATGCCGGACAATGACCATCCTAGGAGGGTATGCAGATTCAATGTTGAAGCTGACGCTGAGTAAGGCTCTGCTAATCCTGCTTCAATCTGCCCAAAAATAATAGCAATGAAGATGGAAATCGTCGCAAAAAACAAATTCCACCAACTGACTTCATACAAGCGAGTATTGCGTGTGAAATAACCAATTCCATCGGATAGTACTGCAAACAACACCATTGCAATTACAAAATGTACCACAATGGGATGAATGGTATCGGGATAGGGTAAATTGTGATCGTTGAGGGGGGGGAGATATTCCAGCATGATATTTCCACTAAGGAACCAAATCTCAATACAAATCCAAAATAAAATTCACTAAAGCAAACAATAAATCATCAACCTCTAGGTTGGAGAGCAATTATACAAAATTTAGGATGATGGGCAGAAGTATTAACATCACAAGGACTGCCCTAGGTCTATAATCTAACCAAAAATTTTCTTACCTCACTGGAGATTAAGGCAAACCCCTCAAAGAAGTGTTCTCGAAAACAAGCAATCGCAGCACACTAGCGAGAAAACTGGGTTGGGTTATATCACCTTGCTTGTAGATTATGCAATAAATGTTCTTTGTGGCTGAGTTTGTTAGAAAATTTTAAGGTTTATATCCAGTTTCAGCAGTCTGACAGGTTGTCTTTTGCCAAACACATGAATCTTCAGCGTCGTTCGAGTCAGATTCATTCATGAAAGATATGAAGGTTAAAGTCTTAGCTATTCACCTAAAAGTGTTGAAAGATATCTAAGCACATAAAAAAAGGAGACAAAAAAGAGTATTCTATCTACAAAATATAAAATTACAAGATCGGTGTTATTCTCAAATCTCTTCTGAAGAAACTTTTTCTGTGTGATTACCCTGTCCTGAACTCACAGCTATTTTTCGAAATCTGGCTTGTTTTTGTCTTTCGGAAGCAGGTAGTTCTCATTTTTGATCACTTGGCTCACCGTTTCGTGTGGCACGGGATCTGCCCTGCGGTCTAGGTGGCGAGCCATGGAAATCAAACCGGGGAGACAGAGGTTAATCGCCAGTAAGCGCACCACATGCCCCGTTGAAACAATCTCAACCTGGTGATTGAGGGCCAGTGAGATCCAGATCATTTCCGGCGAACCACCGGGGGCCGTGACCAACAGACAGGTGATCCAGTCCCAGGGGGTGAGTAATTTGGCAATTCCGGCGCAGAGAAATCCGGTGAGAAAGGTCAGCGCCACTGGAATCGAGGCAAAGGCGATGGTTTTCCCCTTTAATCTGGGGTTCAGCCCCCAGTACTCACCGATAGTAATTCCCAGCAACAGTTGACCCAAGATGGTGAGGGCTGGGGGTAAGCTGAAATGGCTCTGGGGGAGAAAGGGCAATCCATTGAACAGCTGTTCTAACCCAAACCCAACGGCGATCGCACACAGGAGGGTTGCAACTGGAATTTTAAGTCGTTGACCCCAGTAAACTGCAAGGGCTGTGGTTCCTAGCAAAAACCATAGGGAGAGCAGCTGCGTCCCATTAATGGGGAATAAATTTTCGGTCAGCCCCTTGAGGATGGCATTCCAGGGGTCAACGCTGACGGTTGGGGTCTGGAAATCAATCTGGAGGGGAATTATCAGGGTGACAGCGGTGAACCGCATCAACTGCACTAAAGACACCAGGGGAATAGTTTTTGCCATAGTCAGCGGCAATGCTAGCCATGACCCCAATATTCCCTGGCACAGTTGCGAGTAGCCCAGTCAGGACATCCGTTGCTGCTAAACGGGAGTAAACCGACCCGATCATCACCCCACTCACCAGTAAAAAGCAGGCTAAACCGATAAAGATCGGAAACTGAGCCGATAGGGATGTGAGGTCACTGTGCTGGAGAGAGCAGCCAACGGTCAACCCGACGAGCATTTGCCCAATCTTGCGCGCATTGGGATGGGGTTTAGCCTGGGGGTTGAACCAGCCACGGTAAAGATAGAACACGATCGCCCCGGCCGCAATGCCACCCAGAATCCAGGCCCCACTGCCAATCTGGAGGGTAACCAATCCTCCACCGATCACCGCTGACAGGATCAGTTCCAGGGATACCACTAACCAAGGGGGAACCCATGGGTCTCCAGGTTGGGCTGGCAGGAAAATGGGTTCCGTCAATACCAAGGGCTCCTGACTGTGCTTCATTGACTCCATTATGGGCAGGATTAAAATCCCAAATCAGCCTTGGCAGCTTCAGCTGCTTTGCAAACAACAGAGGTGGGCAGTTCGTCCCAAGGAACATCCCCAATTTCGGCGTAGAAGGTCTCGTCGTAGGGACGGGTGCGGACGACAACGGGCATGGGTACGGCATGACCCAGGATCAACGCCTGTTGTTTGGAATCCAGTTTCGCCAGCACGGCTCGTAAGCTCTGGGCTCCCGCAACCCCGGTAAAAATCGCTTCAATATCTTTTTCGTCGTTGAGGAGGGCGGTAATCCGGGTGCCAATCTGGGACATTACTTCCGGGTCAATCCCCGAGGGACGCTGATCTACCACCAACAGGGTAACAAAATACTTGCGCATCTCCCGGGCAATGGTACCGAAGATGGTTTGCCTGACGGTACTGGGATCGAGAAAGCGGTGGGCTTCTTCAATGGTGATCACTAACTGTTGGGGGCGATCGCTGACATTTTTGGATTGTAGGAACTGCTCTGCTTTGCGGACATAACTGGCATGAATGCGGCGGGCGATCACATTGGTTGCCAGCATATAAGACAACATATTGGACTGGGAACCAAACTCAACGACCACATGCTTCCCTGCTTCCAGGGATTCCAGAATTTGACCGACATAGTTCAGGGGGCAAGTATTGCGGATATATTTCAACTCGTCTAGGCGGTTGAGCTTCCGCTGCAAGGCCATGATCGAGGATTTACTCCCCATTTTGGTCTCGCAAAATTCCTGAATTTCGCCATTGCTCATCGCCAACAGGCGGGAAATCCAAGATTTTCCAAACTCATTCCGGAGAATAATGGCATTTTCCAGACTGGCTTCGGAGAGATTTAATTCTTGCCGCACCAGCATCAGATCTTCCACATCAATCTGGTCATAACTGATGTAAAGCTCTTGGGCATCTCGCACCCCGCGTCGCTTGGTCGATTCGGGATCCAGAGTGTAGATCTGTACCTGTCCTGGAAACAGTTGTCGTAAGCCTTTGACCGTGCTGAAATGCTTCCCTTCTCGGGCTGCTTCCCAGCCATACTCCGAGTGCATATCAAAGATTAAGTTCACCGCTGCTTGCTTGCGGATAATCCCCGACAGTAATAACCGGGTGAGAAAAGATTTACCCGTTCCTGACTTCCCAAAGACCCCATTGCTGCGCTCCACAAACCGATCCAGATCCAGACAGATCGGTACCTCCATATCAATGGGTTGACCAATGGCAAAGTTACGGCGATGGGGATCATCTTCCCAGCCAAACACTGCCCGAAAGTCCCGTTCACTGGCATCAAATACCTGGCTGAAATGACTGGGGATGGTTTTGACAGGGAGGAGTTCAATGGCGCTACTGGTTTGTGCTTGAAAGGAGCCAGCAGCAGTCAGTTGAGATGTCCGTTTTTTCTGAGCTTTGACCGGATGGCTGGGTTCTTGAAACTTTAATTCAGGTTGGGGGGTAAACATCAACATCGGGGTGAGATTGATCGTCCCATAGGTGCCGGTACCCGCAATCACCTCTTGTAAAAATGTATTCGTCGGATCGGGTGGATTGGCCAGAATTCTGGCACTGGCAGTTCCTAAGGCCACATCGGTGAGCATACAAAAAAACCGCGATCGTACCCCCTGTACCACCAGAAACTTGCCCACCCGCATTTCTTCCACACAAATATCTGGGTGGAGTCGTACTTCTAATCCCTGGCTGAGGGAGCCTTGAATCACCGATCCTAAAGGCTGCTCTGCATTCATAGTGCTGATTGCCCGATGCTTTTGGCTGATCTTAGATCGTTTTGCCATTAACCTATCATTTCCAGACCTAAATCTGTCGACAGATCCACAATCAAACCCATACAGCCTGAGCATCCGATGCCATCAGAAAAGTGGTTATAGGATCAATCGAGCCTGCTGCAAAAAAGCAGGGGCGATCTCAGGGGTATCTCCTGTTTCTGTATTTTGAAAAAGGGCGGTAAAAGCCCCCGCACCCAGCCCCTCCTGGGGCCACATCCGATAACAGGGAATCGTGGTTAAATGAGACTGATAGGGCATTAAATGGGGAATAACCATGGGTCGAAACTGGGGAAATTGTTCCAGAAACCAGTTGATTATCCGCTCATTTTCTTCCGGAGAATAGGTACAGGTCATATAGGCTAAGTAGCCCTGAGGGGCAACTAAATAGGAAGCATTCGCCAGGATTCGTTTTTGGCGATTGGCATTCTTATTTATACTCACGGGATGGAAACAACCAGGGGCGCGATCTCCCTTGGCTAAGAGAGATTGACCCGAACAGGGAGCATCGACTAGTACTACTTGAGCCGTATGGGGAATGGTAGCAGCCAAAACTTGGGAGTCCAGACTGGTAATCACTGCTGTTTGAATTTGACACCGCCTTAAGTTGGCAATCAACATTCCCAGTCGCTTCCTGATTACTTCGTTGCTGACTAGAACTGCTGGCTGCAAGGCCACCCAAGCAAAGATACTTTTGCCTCCCGGTGCAGCACAAACATCAATCAGGCATGCGATCGGGGAGGGAATGGCACATAAAACTGAGGCGGCAAACACGGAAGAAAAGTCCAGACAGTAAAAGTAGCCCTGCTCGTGTAAAGCGGTTTGTCCCGGCTTTGAGCCTAGGGCTAAGCGATCCACAAAAGGGGGTTGCCAAGATGTCGCAGGCTCGAGGGTGAAGGGTAAATCTGGTGGGTGGGGTTGACACCAGAGCACACAGGGCAAATAGGGGCGAGGATGCAGAATCCGATCCAAAAACTGCCCCTGTTGGGCAGATTCAGAGAATAACTGTCGGCTCAGTTTCAACAACAATTTGGATGGTTGATCCATGCTAACAGTTTACTTTAGGAAGTTTTTGTAATCTCAAAAGCAAGGATCTTGAGCGTAGTCGGCGATGAGCCCCCTCTACCGATAAGTAGGCATGGTGAATTAAGTATAGGAAATATCCTTACGTTCACAAAGATGCCAGCCCCCTATGAGTAACATTGAGCGAAGCAGAAGACGAAATGTTGAAGGAACTGCGAGTCGCAATAACTGTACCGCAACGGACGCGAGATCGTGCTTATATGCTGCGCTTAAACGCTCAAGGCAGAACGTTCCAATGATAGCCAAGCTGTTTGAGTGCCATGAACATACCGTGAGACCGACGATTAAGCGATGGCAGGCAGGGGGATTCTCGGGACTGTGGGAGGCAACGGGACGGGGGCACTGTGCTGTTAAGGAGTGAAGCCCTCAAATCCTCTGGATAATAGTATTTCGGAGATCTTCAAGGGCCGCTCAATCAATCCCATCGCCAATAGCCCTCCGGAAAACCTTAGATGTACTGGAAGTACCCAGCAGAAAGGTTCAGCCCAGTTACATCTTTGACAATTCCCACCAACTCATCCACCGTGTCATCCCGATAGATCGCTGTGCCAGAGATGCCACCAATGGGGGACGCTGCTAAGACATAATTACTGGCAGCACCTGTCAGTTGAATTACATCCACTGCTGTGCTGAAATCAGTAATCAATGCATAATCAGAGATCCCAGAGGTGGAACTATTGCCATCGTTGTAGAACCCAGCTAAGGCAAATAGATCATTCCCTGCTCCCCCCGTGAGGGTGTCAATGGCACCCACCCCTAAATCTCCACTCCCAGCCCCCGTCAGGGTATCAGCACCATCACCTCCACTGAGATTATCTCTGCCTGCACCCCCCATTAGACTATCTGCTCCCGCTCCCCCACTGAGACTGTTATTAACCGTGCTGCCAATCAGGGTGTCATTGAAGGCAGAACCGCCGAGGTTCTCAATACTAATGAGCACATCCCCAACTGCATCGCCCCCACTCCCGGTGCCCGTGCTCAAGTTGACGGATACAGCTACACTCGATGCACTGTAATTTGCACTGTCAGTGCCAGTTCCACCGTCGAGACTATCGGCTCCAACTCCTCCGGTAAGATTATCATTGCCTAAGTCGCCAACCAGACTATCATTCCCTGCACCTCCTGTCAGACTGTTGTTGAGGCTATTGCCAATCAGGGTGTCATTGAAGGCTGAGCCGCTTAAATTCTCAATATTGCTCAGCACATCCCCAGCGGCATCACCCCCGACTCCCGGTGCCTGTGCCCAAGTTGACGGATACAGCTACACTCGATGCACTGTAATTTGCACTGTCAGTGCCAGTTCCACCGTCGAGACTATCGGCTCCAACTCCTCCGGTAAGATTATCATTGCCAGAGCTACCTTCAAGGGTATCCGTCCCGGCTCCTCCATTGAAAGAGTTATTAGCACTGTTACCAATGATCCGATTGTTAAGGGAGTTACCGGTGCCATTTATGGTGGAACTCCCTGTTAGAGTCAGGTTTTCAACATTGGTTGTTAGGGTGTAAGTAATGCTCGACTGAACAGAATCTGTGCCTTCACCAGTGTTCTCAACCACTAGATCGCCAGCACTCTCTACGACATAGGTGTCGTTATCCAAACCACCCACAAGAGAATCTGCTTCACTGCCACCATCTAAGGTATCGTTGCCACTGCTGCCGACTAAGGAATCGTTGCCAGCAGCACCCACCAGGGAATCGTGACCACCTAAGCCGAGTAGGGTATCATTCCCTGCCAGACCTTCAATGGTGTCATTGCCATTGGTGCCAGTGACTAAATCAGAGTTTCCCGTGCCACGAGGGGCGCCAAATACCACATAGCTCTGTCCTGCACTGTTCATGCCATTGGGATCGGCAGCATAAGCACCAATAATTAGGTCATCAATGCCGTCGCCATTTACATCCCCGGCACTGCTGACCGAACGACCTGAGAAGTCAAGCGCGCTAATGCCGTTGATAACGATACCGCTAGGGCCATTGCTGAGGAAAAGGTTAGAGAGGTCGAAACTGCTGCTAAAACCGCTACTAGAGCCAAACACAACATAGCTCTGACCTGAACCTGAACCATTTTGATCCTGACCCCAAGCACCAATGATCAGATCATCAATGCCATCACTATTGACATCCCCGGCACTACTAACTGAAAAGCCTGAGTAGTCAAGCGCGCTCATGCCATTGATGGCGAAACCATTGCTGCCATTGAGATTGGAGAGATTTAAACTGCTGCTAAAGCCACCGCTAGAGCCAAAGACCACATAGCTTTGCCCCGAATTGCTGCCCTTGGGGTCGGCACCCCGAGCGCCAATAATCAGGTCATCAATGCCGTCGCCATTTACATCCCCGGCACTGCTGACTGAAAAGCCTGAGTAGTCTTGAACATTCCTGCCGTTGATGGCAAAACCATTAGAACCATTGAGGCTGGAGAGGTTCAAACTGCTGTTGAAGCCAT